>JBEDEF010000068.1:0-3249 GCA_041175845.1 Verrucomicrobiota bacterium | reverse complement strand
GGCCCTCCAGCGGCACCAGCCGCAACCCGCTGACCAGCAACCCGAGGGACAGCTTACCCCCCGTATCATCCCGCGAATTCAACTCGAGGGAATCGATGCGCAGCGCGAGAGGCGATTTCTCCACCTCGTGGAGGAAGCGCACCATCGCGGGCAGCGGCCCCGTGACGTCCACCCGGCACTCCAGCAGCGAGTACTGGCTGGTCTGACCACGTTTCCACTGCGGCTTGATTGAGGCCACCTCGACTCCACCGGCGCGCCCCCAGCGGTCGAAGGCGGTCAGCAGGTCTTGCTCCGCCTTGGCCGGATCCGCTGGCAACGCCTGCCCCTGCATCTCCTGCCAGAGCCCCCGCGTCCGCTCGCCGCGGGCGACGATGGATTCGCCATCGGCCACCAGTTTGCCCAGCCGGGCAATTTCCGCGCTCCGCGCCTGCCAAGCCCGGGTCAGCGGGCTCAGCACCAGACTGTCCAACACCAGCAGGCCCACCGCGACACCGGTCAGGATGAGGAGCCAGCGTTGTCGATCGAAGGTGGGTTTCGTCATGGCGTAGGAACTCCGCTCCAGCGGAAGTTGAAGGTGAACTGAGCCGGGGTTTTGCCGCGGATCTGCTCGATTTTGACCGCCTGCACCTCCCGCGACTGACGCAGTAGGTCCTGCGTCCGCAGGAGCGAGGCGTTGTCGCGGGCGGTGCCCGAGATGGTCACGTTCGTCTGCCCGTGGATCTCGAAGGACTTGGCGGTGACGGCTCCGGTCTCCGGGAAGCACTCGGTCACCTTGCGCAGAATCGAGAGGTTGCGGAACGAGGTGTCGTACCAGGACCGGTACTCGCGAATCCGGGACTGGACCGTCTCGAGCTCCTTGACCGCAGGTGCCATCGCCTCCCAGCGCGAGCGGAGGGACCAGAGCCGGTACTCTTGCCAGGCGAAAGCGAGGCCCGCCAGCACGAGCAGGCCCGCCACCACCGCGCCGCCCGTGGCGAGGCGCCGGGAACTATAACGGGCAGCGAGCTGCGCCCAGCGGCTCGGGCGCGGAGGTAGGAACTCGAGTTCTTTCCCTTCCCCCCGGGCTCGTGCCAGCGCCAGGTGCTCGACCAGTTCCTCGCCGGGGTTCCGACCGTGGCCGCCCACCACCACCTCGAGCCGCGTTTCGTTCGCCCACGCCTCCACCGCGGTCGCAAACGCCGTCACCAGGGCGGGATCACCCTGCAACGCGAGCCGCCGGAGCGACGGCCGCGCCTCCTCCGGCACCTGCTGCCACGTGATCCGTAGCTCCCGAAGGAGGGCCGCCGAATGCAGCACTCGTTCACCCGCCTCCGCCTCAATCGTCGCCTCAAGGGCACGCCAGGCCACCACCGCTCCCTGTAGCCCAACCAAGAGGACGGCCCCTTCGCCCTCAAGCCACAGCGTGATCTGGCCCTCGGCCGCAGTTCCCAACGCCCCGGGCCAGGCCGGCAGCGCCAGGGTAAAACCCGCCGGTCGCAGCCCCGCGGCCCGCAACACCAGGTCCAGTTTGTCCAGTTGCGCCCGTGCCACCGCGAGCAGGGTGACCCGCTGCTCAACCGGCGCCACCCATCCGGAGCGCGGGTTCCCGAGTGCGCCGGAGGAACTGCAAATGACGCGCTCCGCGGCGAGTTGCAGGAAGCCCTCCCGGTCGTCGCCCACCAATCCCGGCGGGAGCGCCACCGCGAGGGTCATCACCCACGCCGGTGGCAGCGCGACCACCACATGCCGTTCCACCACGCCCGCCGCCTCCAGCTGGTTGCGAATCTCCCGGCCCACCAGTTCGGGCTCGGGATGGAGCAGCTCAAGCGCGAGGGGCGCGCTGAACGCGCGGACTTCCGGCGGCGCGGACTTGCCGCGGCGAACCAGCGCGGCGCGCAGCTGTCCCGGCTCGAAGGCCAGGACCAAGAAGGAAGAGAGCAGTCGTTGACTCATAGGCGATTGCGGGTCTCCCGCAGCAGTTGCCGGGCACTCGGGCCGAGGGCCCAGCCGCTGGCCGCGAGATCCTGATGATAGACGATCCGCGGCGTCGAACGGCTCACGTCGAAAACGGAGCGGGTCCGCGCATAGCCCCGGCCTCCGCGGGCCACCGCGACCACGTCCGCGGTGAACTGATAGGATCGATCCGTGATGTAAGGCCCCGCGCGCGTGATCGCGCCACGGCTCAGTACCTGCGTCAGCCACGCAAAGGAACCGCGCACCGCGTCCGGATTCGCCAGCCGGTAGGCGACGATCGCCGGCGCATTTTCCGGTCCGATGCCCGGAATGCAGCCCAGCACCACTTCATCCGCCGTGTTGACGTTGATCCGCCCCGTCACCGTCGAGCCGGAGCTGGTGGTCACCTCATCCCGGATCTGCGCCCACTCCTCAGCGGTGAAACCACCCACCACCATCAGTTCCGCCGGGCTCCGCAATTCCTGGCTGCCCAGAGCGCGCGTGATTTCCTGCACGCGTCCGCCCCCCAGCCGGCTCAGCAACTGGAGGAAGGCGGGGGACTGCCGGGCCGGGGCCGTCGCCACGTTCAGCCGCCGCGACCCATCCGGGCGGGTGTTCGGCTCGCGGCTGTACACGGTCACGTATTCCAAAATGCCCGGCTGGATCAGCCCGTCCCCGTTGTCCCGCGGCGCCGATTGGTCGCCGTCATTCTCATTCTCGTCGAGGACCCCGTTGCGGTTACCATCCTCGCCCAGCAGGACATCCAGCGCGGCACCGTAAACCAGCCGCACCTCGTCGACCGTCTCGAACGGCGCGCCCTTGTTCAGCCGCGGGGGATCGAGCAGGCCGTAGGTGCTGTCCCCGCCCCCGTTTTGGCTCCGCGTGCGCCACGCCACGATCGCGTCGACCAATTCCGGGGTGATGCCCGGCAGGAGCTCCAGCATCGCGCGCGGGGCGGAATTGAGATTCACCTTTGCCGCCTCGTCGACGAGGCGGAAAACGGGCTCCTGACCCGGCCGCTGGTCCGGATCGCGCCCGAGGAACCAGAAGGTGGCCTCCCCCACCGCCAAGGCCTCGGCCCGATAATCGTCCGGATGCGGCACCACGCCGTTCAGCCCGAACTGGCCCAGCACGAAGGCGGCGTAGCGCGTGCCCGCGAGCGCCGCCTGCCGGGCCTCGGTTTCCATCACTTGGTTGTCCGCCGCCCGCAGCTCCGCAGACATCTGGTCCGCAAAATAAACGGCCAAGGCCACCAAACCGAGGCAGACCCAGAGGACCACGATCATCACGGAGCCGCGGCGCCGCACTTTCCAGAGA
>JBEDEF010000067.1:0-3495 GCA_041175845.1 Verrucomicrobiota bacterium | reverse complement strand
TTGCAGGTGCGGGTGCGGCACGAGGCGGTTGCGCAGACGGGACTGCGGGACGCGGAGGCGCTGACTGCCCGCGCTCGCGTGGGCTTTGCCCCAGCGCCTTGGGCGGGCTGGTCCGCGTTGGCCGAGGTAGAAAGCGTGGCCGCCGTGGACGGGGATCGTTACAGCCAATCGGGCCTGAATCCCGCCGCGGCCGGACGTGCCGTGATCGCCGATCCGGATTCGACCGAAATCAACCAGTTGTACTTCGGCCGCACGTTCGGCAAGACGCTGGTCCGGCTCGGGCGGCAACGCGTGTTCCTCGATAACGGGCGGTTTGTCGGCGACGGCCTCTGGCGGCAGAACCAGCAGACTTTCGACGCGGCGGTGTTGGAGGATCGGAGCTGGGCGGGCACGACGCTTACCTACGCGCACCTCCGGCAGGTGAACCGCGGAGTGGGGCGGACGCATCCGCAGGGCCGCTGGCGGACAAATACCCACCTGTTCCACGCGCTCCGCGAGGGCCTGCCGCTCGGCACCTTCAGCGCCTACGCCTACCTGCTGGATTTCCCCGTCGTGCGCGCCAATGCGTCCGCCACGCTCGGGGCGAGCCTTGCCGGCGGCCGGGAGATCGGCCCCGGGATGCGCTGGAGCTACCGGCTGGAGGCGGCGCGCCAGACGGACCATGGGGCGAGCCCGCTCGATTATGCCGCGCGTTACCTGGCGGTCGAATCCGGCGTGAACGGCAAACCCGGCGGCCTCGCGGCGGGCGTGGAAGTGCTCGGGCACGACGCGGGCCTGCCGTTTCGTACCCCGCTGGCGACGCTGCACCCGTTCAACGGCTGGGCGGACGTCTTCTCCGCGATCCCCGCCGGGGGCCTGCGGGACACCTACCTCCGCCTGCAGGCGGACCTGCCTGGCGCCCTCGCACTCTCGTTGCGGCGTCACTGGTTTAGGTCCGACCGCGGCGGCGCCCGGCTGGGCGAGGAGTTTGACGTGATGCTCACCCGGCGGTTCGGCAAGACTTGGACCGCGCTGGCGAAATTCGCGGACTTTCGCGCCGCCGCGCGGGGGTCTCCGGATGTGCGCAAGTGCTGGTTCCAGGTCGAGTACGCCCGCTGAGCGTCGCGCGGGCGCGCCAAAAAGGTGTTTCCCCGGTCCGTCCCGCCCGCCAGCTTCCGCGGCTGATGAAGAAAGACGCCATCCTCGCCAAGTTCCGGGCCGAGAAGGTCATCGCGCTCATCCGCGCCGACTCCTCCGACGGCCTCCTCGATTGCGCCCGGGCCCTTGCCGCCGGCGGGCTCACCAGCATCGAGCTCACGATGACCACGCCGGGCGCGATTCGGATGCTGGAGCGAGCGGCGACCGAGCTGCCGGATTTTCTCTTCGGCCTCGGCACGGTGCTCGATGCCGAGACTGCCCGCGCGGGGATCCTCGCAGGGGCCCGCTTTATCGTGACCCCGGCTCTGCGGCCCGACGTGATCACCCTCTGCCGCCGGTATGGCGTCCCCGTGCTTTGTGGTGCCTTCACCCCGAGCGAGATCCTGACGGCTTGGGAAGCCGGGGCCGACGCCGCGAAGGTCTTCCCCGCCGAGTTCTTCGGGCCGGGCTACATCAAGGCGGTCAAGGCGCCGCTGCCGCAGATCGAACTCGTGCCCACGGGCGGGGTGAACGAGGGCAACGTGGCGGAATTCCTCCGTGCCGGCGCCTTCGCCACCGCGGCCGGCAGCTCGCTGGTCGACGCCAAGGCCCTGCGCGAGCGCAACTGGCCCGCGATCACCGCCAAGGCGAAGGCGTTCGCCGCCGCCGCCGCGGCTGCCTAACGCGGCTCCCGCCGTGCGCCCCGCGCCGCCGGAGTGCATCCGTTTCGTCGCGCGCGTCCATGCACTCGTTGGCGCCGCGATGCTCGCCGCGCTCGTCCTGCTGGGCTTGGTGACGCGCAACCTGCCCGGCATCGGCTTCGGTCCCGGCACGTACCTCGCGGCGGGCCTGTTGGGCGTGTACTACTTCGCCACCGCGGGGCTGGTCTGGCGCGGCCTGCCGCCGGGGCGGGCGCTGAGCACGGTCGCCAGCCTGTGGTATGTGCTGCGGCCGCCGCTCGCCGCGCAGGTTCGCGCCGCGACCCGGGATCCCGCCTTCGCCGCGCACTTCGCGCGCTGAGCCGTCCGCTTTTCTTCCGTCAGGAACCGCCCGTTGGGCCGGCGCCGGCGGCGCCCGCGGCGTCGGCGTCGAGGATCGCCGCCACGTCCGGGATTTCCCGCACGCGCCGGCCGCCGCTCCGGCGCTCGAAATAGGGATCCTCGGCCGGCGTCGCCGTCAGCTCCTCGTCGTCGTCTACCGGCTCCTCGTCGGGATCGACCTCCTCGCCCTCGGCGTTGGTGAAGACCCATTCGGGCTCTGGATCGAAAGCCTGCGACACCCGGCGCGCCTGCGGCTCGAGGATCAGGGCTGGGTTGCGCACGCGCCCAGCCTTTACCAGCTCGAGGATGCAGGGCAGCCGCTGCTCCTCAAAGTGGCGGAGAAACCCGCTCAACCACTTGTTCTCCAGCCCCTCCCGCCGGTGTACCAGCACGACGTCCGCGAAGTGCACGCACGCGTCGTACCAGGGCAGGAGGGCCGGCTGGCGAGCGGCCAGCTGACCGTGGAGGACGCAGATCACGCGCGTGAGCTCGAGGCGATGGAGGGCGAACCAGGCCTTGAACGCCTCCAGCTGGTCCACCGGATTGCGGCGGCCGGCGGTGAGGATGAACAGGTGCGAGACGCCCGCCGGGCCGTCCGCGGCGATCGTGCCTTCGTCCCAGCGCCAGCGCGCCGTCCGGGGCAGGCCCGCCTCGGCGGCGGTTTCCGGCTCCTCGGCGGGCAGCAGGACGGCCGGCGTGTCGTCCGCGGCGAGGCCGTCGGCGAGCAGGTCGGCCAAGATCTCGCGGCGACCCGATCCGGGGACGCCGAGAAAGAGGTAGACGAGCGGCTTCACTTCAGAACGTGAAGGTCCGGTTCTGGGCGGCGTGGCGGAGCCAGTGGTCAAGGAGCACGAGGGCGGTCATCGCCTCGACGATCGGGACGGCACGCGGAACCACGCAGGGATCGTGGCGGCCGCGGCCGATGAGCTCGGTCGCCGCGCCCGCGGTGTCGACCGTGGCCTGGCGCTGGAGGATGGTCGCGGTGGGCTTGAAGGCGGTGCGGAAGACGAGTTCCTCGCCGTTGCTGATGCCGCCCTGGGTGCCGCCACTGCGGTTGGTGCGGGTGCGCACGCGGCCGTCCCGCACCTCGAAGGCGTCGTTGTGTTCGCTGCCCCGGAGCGTGGCGCCTACGAACCCGCTGCCCAGTTCGAAACCCTTGGTCGCGGGGAGCGAGAGCATCGCCTTGGCGAGGTCGGCCTCGAGCCGGTCGAAGACGGGTTCGCCGAGGCCTGCGGGCAGGCCGCGCACCCGGCACTCGATGATGCCGCCCACGGAGTCGCCGTCGGAGCGCACCGCCTTAATCCGTTCGATCATCCGCGCGGCCGTCTCGGGGTGGGGG
>JBEDEF010000066.1:0-5530 GCA_041175845.1 Verrucomicrobiota bacterium | reverse complement strand
ACACGGAGCCCGTCTGCGGACCGAGCCGCGCGTCGCTCATGACGGGGCAGTTCGCGGGCCGGCACGGGCGCACCGACAACGCGCCCGGCGTGCATCCGTACGCGCTGATGCAGGAAACCTTGCGGCCGCTGCCGATCACGGCCGGGTCGGGCGCGTCCCGGGGCGACGCCAGCGCATCCAGCCGCCTGCCCGATCCGGTGTCGCCCGGAGGATACTCTCTGGTGCAGGCCCTCAAGGCCGGCGGGTACCGGACGGCGATCTCGGGCAAGTGGCACCTGCCGATCCAGCATCTCACGCCCGCGACCGCCGCGCGCTATGGCTTTGATTTCTGCAATGAGCGCGCCGACCGCAGCCAACCGTACCGCGATGCCCGGCGGTTCACTGACGATGCGATCCAATTCATGCGCGAGAACCGACGGGAGAGTTTCTTCGTCTACCTTTCCTACGTCGCGGTGCATGGCCCGCACATCGTCCCCGCTGCGGATCAGCGGCGCTGGCAGGAACGACTGCGGGGTCAGGAGGCCGGTTTCCATCCCGACATGCTCGCCTCCATCGAGTTCGTCGACCTCTCGGTCGGCCGCGTGCTCGCCGCGATCGACGAGCTCGGGCTGGCCGGCAACACGCTTGTCGTCTTCGCGAGTGACAACGGCGGCATCAGCAAGACCGTGCATTCGGTGGGTAACGGCCCCCTGCGCCTGGGCAAGGGCACGCTCTACGAGGGCGGCATCCGCGTGCCGCTCTTCGTCCGTTGGCCCGGGCGGATCAACCCCGGCCGGCGCTGCGACGTGCCGGTGCACTTCGTCGATCTTTTCCCGACCCTCTGCGAGGCGGCCGGAGTGCCCGTCGATCCGGCGCACACCCTCGACGGCGTCAGCCTGCGGCCGCTGTTCGTGGGCGCGCCGCTGCCGGAACGCCCGCTGTATTTCACCTTTCCGCACTACCTGGCCGAGTTCGGCACGACCCCCGTGCGGGCGGTCGTCCAGGGCCGGCACAAGCTCGTGTGGCATCCCTATGATCACCTGGAGTTCGAAGCAGGCCGTGTGACGAGCCGCACCTCGCGCTACGTCACGGCGCCGCGACTTGAACTCTTCGATCTCGAGGCTGATCCCGGCGAGCGCGAGAATCTCGCGGCGGCGCGGCCGGAGAAAGTCGCCGAGTTGCGCCGGGATTACGTCGCGTGGATGCGGCAGGTCGGGGCCAAGGACCTTACCCCCAACCCGGCCTTTGACGCGCGCCGCCCGCTCTTCAACACGCGCGAGGCGGCCGTGGCGAAACCGGGGGAAAAGGCGCCGTGATTCCGGCCCTCCATCCGTACCGCAATGCGATGAAGACCGTGATCGCCGACGTGAACGGGCGTTTCTGAGGCAGCCCTGCTGCGCTGAAGCTTCGCCGGGCATCCTTCGCCCAAGGAGGACGCGCGTCTCGAGGGGAGCGTGAACCAGCGGTCAGGATGGCCGCGCCATCCGAAGCTCTTGAGCGAAGGATGTTCCTCGGTTTGGGTTGTGGCAGGCAGCCCTGCTGCGCTGAAGCTTCGCAGGGCATCCTTCGCCCAAGGAGGACGCGCGTCTCGAGGGGAGCGTGAACCAGCGGTCAGGATGGCCGCGCCATCCGAAGCTCTTGAGCGAAGGATGGCGGAGAGGGGGGGATTCGAACCCCCGGTACGGTTGCCCGTACACATGATTTCCAATCATGCACATTCGACCACTCTGTCACCTCTCCGGGGCGCTCAGACGGCCTCGCTTCCGAGGTCGTCCGCTGGGCGAGGGGACACGCAACGGGCGCCGCGTCCGCGGGTCAACCCGCAAATCCGCCCGGCCCACGCCTTTCGCCGCGGCAGCCGGCGGACCACAACGGAATCTGATGCGCAGCATTCGCTGGCCTTCTGCCGCTGCTCCGCGGCGCCCCGTCGGACGTTAAAAGGGGAAGTCGGACGGAAATGCGTCTTGCGCGAGCGCGGGTCGAACCCAAGCCTGCGCAGGATTTTTCTCCGCCGACGGCTCACACACCATGGTCACCGCCAACACCGAACTCGGCTACAACAGCAAAGTTGAGGGGGGCGTGATCGTCTCTCGCGCGGACGCGGCCATCAACTGGATCCGCACCAACTCGATGTGGCCGATGCCGATGGGGCTCGCCTGTTGCGCGATCGAGCTGATGGCGGTCGGCGGCGCCCGCTTCGACATCGCCCGCTTCGGCGCCGAGGTGATGCGCTTCTCGCCCCGGCAGGCTGACGTGATGATCGTCGCCGGCACGGTGACCTACAAGATGGCCCCCCAGGTGCGCCGCATCTACGACCAGATGGCGTCCCCCAAGTGGGTCATTGCGATGGGTGCCTGCGCCAGCTCGGGCGGCATGTACCGTTCTTACGCGACGTTGCAGGGGGTGGACCGCATCGTGCCGGTCGACGTGTACGTGAGCGGCTGCCCCCCGCGGCCGGAGGCGTTGCTCGATGCCCTGATGAAACTCCAAGGTCAGGTGCGCCGCGAGCCGGCGGCGCGGCGGCTGCTCTCGGCCTGAAGTCCTCCGCACCGATGTCCGCCGACCTCGTCTCCACCCTGCAGGCCCGTTTCCCGCGGCTGGCGCCCCGGCCCTCCGGCGATCATCCCGCGGTGAATGCGCCCCTCGAGGACCTCGTGCCGCTGCTGCGCTGCCTGCGCGACGAACATGGGTTCGACCTGCTGACGGACGTCACCGCGATCGACTGGTCCCCCGGTGCCACGCCGCGCTTCACGGTCGTCTACCACCTGCTGTCGACGACGCGGGCGGGCGCCTACGTGCGGGTGGCGGCACCCTGCGCGGGCCCGGAGGAGGCGCCGGTCGCGCCGAGCGTGACGAGCCTTTGGGCGGGGGCGGATTGGCACGAGCGGGAGTGTTTCGACCTGATGGGCGTTCGGTTTGAGGGCCATCCCGACCTGCGGCGGATTTTGATGTGGGACGGTTATCCCTACCATCCGCTGCGGAAGGACTTCCCCTTGGCCGGCATCGAGACCGAGCTGCCGGCGGAGGACGTGGCGGCGGAGACGGGCGCCCGGGTGGTGGCGGCGCCGATGGCGGGCGGCCCGTTCGTGGCTTCCGCGGGCGAGATCAACCTGACCGAGGCCGAACCGCGGGCCAAGGACGAGAGCTGGAGCGACCGCGCGCCGCAGCCCGGGCACACCCCGCTGCGCCAGGTGAAGGAGTGAACCGCACGCCGATGGCCACCGACTACAATTTCCCCGATTCCGCCGCCCGCGCCGCCGCCGCGGCCCAGGAAGCGCCCGCGGAGTTCCAGACCGAGAAGATGTCCCTCGCGATGGGGCCCTCGCACCCCTCGACCCACGGCGTGCTCCGCCTGCAGCTCGAGCTGGACGGCGAAACGGTGACGCGCGCGGATCCGGTGCTCGGCTACCTGCACCGCGGCGACGAGAAGATCGCCGAGAACATGACCTACAACCAGTTCGTGCCGTACACGGACCGGTTGGATTACCTCGCCCCGCTGGCCAACAACATGGCCTACGCGATCGCGGTGGAGCGGCTGGCCAAGCTCGAGGTCCCGGCGCGCTGCCAGGCGATCCGGGTCCTCACGGCGGAAATGGCGCGCATCTCGGCTCACCTGATGGGCCTCGGGGCCTTCGGCCTCGACGTCGGCGCGTGGACCGTCCTGCTCTACTCCCTCGAGGAGCGGGAGAAGCTCTACAAGCTGTTCGAGGAGCTCACCGGGGCGCGCTTCACCACCAGTTACACCCGCATCGGGGGCGTCACCCGCGACGTGCCCGAGGGCTGGCTGGGCCGCGTGGGCGCGTTCTGCGACCAGTTCCTGCCCATTTTGGAGGAGATCCTGAAGCTGCTGACGCGGAACAAGATCTTCATGGACCGCACGGTCGGCGTGGGCGTCATCTCGCGGGCCGATGCGCTGGCTTACGGCCTGACCGGCCCGAACCTGCGCGGCAGCGGCGTGGGCCTCGACCTGCGCAAGGACAAGCCCTACTCGGGCTACGAGCAGTACGAGTTCGACGTGCCGGTGGGCACCACGGGCGACTGCTACGACCGGTATCTGGTCCGAGGCGAGGAGATGCGCCAGTCGGTGCGGATCATCCGTCAGGTGCTCGCCCGGTTCCCGGACGGCCCGTGGTACGCGCCGGACGCGCGGCGGATCTTCGCCCCGCCCAAGGACAAGATCCTCACCTCGATGGAGGAGCTGATCCAGAACTTCATGATCGTGACCGAGGGGCCGCAGATCCCGCCCGGCGAGGTCTATTTCGAGGCGGAGAACCCCAAGGGCGTGCTGGGCTTCTTCATCGTGAGCCGCGGCGGCGGCGTGCCTTACCGCCTGAAGATCCGTTCCCCTTCCTTCTGCAACCTCTCGATCTTGCCCAAGGCCTGCCAGGGCATCCTGATCTCGGACGTCGTCGCCCTGCTGGGCTCGATGGACTTCGTGATGGGGGAATGCGACCGCTGAGCCCCGGGCCCGTTGACCGAATCCGCCGCGCGATGAACCTGAAACCGGAAACCCTCCAGCGCATCGAGGAAGTGATCCCGCACTACCCCGTGGCCCGGAGTGCCGTGCTCCCGCTGCTGCACCTGATCCAGGAGGACGCGGGCTACATCTCCGCCGAGGCCACCGAGTGGGTGGCGGCGCGGCTGGGCCTGCAGCCGATCAACGTCCTCGAAGTGGTCACCTTTTACCCGATGTTCCGCCAGCAGCCGATCGGCCGCCGGCACATCAAGGTGTGCCGCACCCTGTCCTGCGCGCTGCGCGGCGGGTACCAGACCTGCGCCGCCTTCGAAGAGGAGTTCAAGGTCCACCGCGGCGAGGTGAGCGCCGACGGCGAGGTCACGATCGAGTTCGTTGAGTGCCTCGCGAGTTGCGGCACCGCGCCGGTGGTGATGATCGACGACGACCTGCACGAGAACGTGGACTGTGCCCGTGCGCGGGAGCTTTCCGCCCGCCTCCGCGCCGAGGCTGCCGCCCGCCGCTGAACCGCCCCGCCATGCCCGCTCCCGCCGAACGCCGGATCATCTTCAAGCACATCGACGAGCCGGGCTATACGCCCGACCTCGCGTGCTACCTCCGCCACGGGGGCTACGCCATCCTGCGCAAGGCCTTGGCGATGGCGCCCGCGGCCATCATCGACGAGGTCAAGAAGTCCGGCCTCCGCGGTCGCGGCGGCGCCGGCTTCGGCTGCGGGCTCAAGTGGTCGCTCGTCGACCGCAAGAGCGGTAAACCGATCTACCTGGTGGTGAACGCCGACGAGTCGGAACCCGGCACGTTCAAGGACCGCTACATCATCCACCAGGACCCGCACCAGCTGCTGGAGGGCATCATGGTCTCCAGCTGGGCGAACAACGTCCGCCAGGCCTACATCTACATCCGCGGCGAATTCCCGCATGGGGCGCGGATCCTGGAAAAGGCGATCGCCGAGGCGCGCGCCGCGAACCTCGTCGGCCCGAACGTCCTCGGCAGCGGCTACAGCTGCGAGATCTACGTCCACCGCGGGGCCGGCGCCTACATCTGCGGTGAGGAAACGGGCCTGATCGAGTCCCTCGAGGG
>JBEDEF010000065.1:0-6890 GCA_041175845.1 Verrucomicrobiota bacterium | reverse complement strand
ACTTCCGCGCGGCGGACCTTGGGATAGAGATCGGTGGTAACGATGCCCTCGGCGGCCGGGAGCACGGAGCCGGGTGCGAGCGAGGCGACGGCGGCGGGCAGGGCGGCGATCATCGCCTCCTCGGGGAGAGCCCAGCCGATGACGCCGGTGGAGGAGGGGAGTACCTGGCGTGGGGAGAGCCCGAGCTGGGCGGCGGCGGCGGCGCACACCCGCTCGGCGGTCGCGACGCCGTCGGGCGCGCAGACGTTGGAGATCTTGTTGTTGATCACCACGGCGCCGAGCGCGGGCTCCGCGAGGCGGGCGCGGCCGATGAGTACGGGCGCGCCGGGAAACGCGTTGCGCGTGAAGAGGGCGGCGAACGCGGGCGTCGGTTGGTCCAGCGCGATCACCGTGAGATTCATCCGCGCGGGCTTCGGTGCCTCGCGCGGCGTGAACTCGAAACTGGCGCGGCCGACGCGGAATCCGGCAGGGAGAGAGGATTGGGCCGCGAGCCATGCGCGATGCGCGGCGCGGTCGGCGAAGGTGAGTTGCGTGCTGGGCACGCGAGAGAAGTGGGCGCGCTGCGGCAAGGTGTGAAGGCAAAAACCCGCGCGGCCTACACGCCTGATCACCGCGCGAAGTTTTTGGTGGAAATGCCGGCCGGGTGTGCCTTAGTCGCCCCTCTTTGATCGATTCCGTGAACGTGCGCTCCGCCTTCCTCCGCTCCGCCCCGGCCGCTGGCCGGGCGTCCTGATCGCCTGATGAACGTCGCCGATGTCACCGCCAAGGCGAAGGTGCTGCTCGAGGCCTTGCCCTATATCCAGGATTTCCGGGGCTCCACCTTCGTCGTGAAGTACGGGGGTAGCTTCATGGACGACCCCGACCCGGCGGCGCGCACGCGGGTCGCGCACGACATCGCGTTCCTCGCCGCCTGCGGGATCAACGTCGTCGTCGTGCACGGCGGCGGTAAGGCGATCACCAAGGCGATGGCGGAGTCGGGCCTCAAGGCCACGTTCGTCAACGGCCTCCGGGTCACCGATGCTGCGACCATCGCGGTGGTCAAGAAGACGCTCGACGAGATCGTGAACCGCGACGTCTGCGAGGCGGTGGCCACGGCCAAGGCCCGGCCCAAGGGTCTTCCGGGGGACAGCGTGCTCGTGTGCGAGAAGCTGGCCGCGGACGATGACGGCAACCCGGTGGACCTGGGCTACGTGGGCGACGTCACCGAGGTGAAGGTGAAGCTGATCAAGAAGGAGATCGGCGAAGGCTTTATCCCGATCATCTCACCGGTGGCGGAGGGCTACGATGGCAAGCCGTACAACATCAACGCCGACCTCGCCGCCGGCCGAGTCGCCAGCGCCCTGCGCGCTCGCCGGTTGGTGTACATGAGTGACGTGCCCGGCCTGCTTTCGAACCCCGCGGACCCGAGCTCGCTGATCTCCACCCTCAAGACCAGCCAGGTCGATGAGCTCAAGCGCCGCGGCGTGATCGACAAGGGGATGCGCCCCAAGGTCCAGAGCGCGGTGCGGGCTCTGCAGGAGGGCGTCCAGCGCGTGCACTTCATCGACGGCCGACTCGCCCATTCGCTGCTGCTCGAAATCTTCACCGACAAGGGCATTGGCACCGAGATCGTGTTGGGCTGAGCGCCGCGCCGGCCGCCCGGTGTCCTCTCCGGGTCGGTGGCCCTCCTCCTTTTTCCCATGGATTCCTCCCCGGTCGTTCGTGCCTCCACCGCCGACCTCTACGATGCGCACGTGATGCGCAACTACGCGCGGGCCCCGCTGACGCTGGTGCGCGGCGCGGGCACCCGCGTGTGGGATGATGCTGGTCGCGGCTATTTGGATTTCACCTCGGGCATTGCGGTCTCGGCGCTCGGCCATTGTCACCCGCACTGGGTCGCGGCGGTGCAGCGGCAGGCCGCGGAGCTGGTGCACGTGAGCAACCTCTTCCGCAACCCGGGGCAGGGCGAGCTGGCCCGCCGGCTGGTCGGTCACGCCGGGCCGGGCCGGGTGTTCTTCTGCAACAGCGGCGCCGAGGCGAACGAGGGCCTGCTGAAGCTCGCGCGCCTCCACGGGCGCCGGAAGGCCGGCGGCGTCGAGGGCAAGTGCTACAAGGTGATCTGCGCGCGGAACGCCTTCCACGGCCGCACCTTTGGCGGAATGAGCGCGACCCCCCAGGAGAAGATCCAGGGCGGCTTCCGCCCGCTGGTACCGGGGTTCGCGTTCGCGGACCTGAACGACCTCGAGGGCTTCACGCGGCTGGTCGACGACGAGACGGCCGCGATCTTCGTGGAGACGATCCAGGGCGAGGGCGGCATCCAGCCTTGCACGCCAGAGTTCCTACTGGGCCTGCGCCGCCTGTGCTCCGAGCGCAACCTGCTGCTGCTGCTCGATGAGGTGCAGTGCGGCATTGGGCGGACCGGTCGCTTCTTCGCCTTTGAGCACGCGGGTGTCCGGCCGGACGCGATCGGGATGGCCAAGGGCCTCGGCGGAGGCTTCCCGATCGGCGCGATCTGGCTCAGCGAGCCGCACGCGGACCTGTTCCAGCCGGGTAACCACGGCACGACCTTTGGGGGCACTCCGCTGGCCTGCGCCGCCGCCCTCGCCGTGCTCGACGTGCTGGAGCGCGAGGACTTGCTCGCGGCCGTCCGCACGCGCAGTGCGCCGTGGATCGCCGAGCTGCGGGCTCTGGCGGCGGCGCAGCCGGCAAAGGTGCTGGCGGTACGAGGCCAGGGTTACCTCGTCGGACTCCAGTTTGCCGCGGATCCCGCCCCCGTGCTGGCGGCGTTGCGCGAGCGAGGGCTCCTCGCCGCCGCGGCGGGCGGAAATGTCATCCGCCTCTTGCCTCCGCTGAACGTCACCCCCGTCGAGCTGGCGGAGTCCGTGGCCATCCTCCGCGCGGTGCTCGGCGCGGCGGCCTGAGCGGCGGTTTTTTCCTCGTTCGCCGAGCCGCCGCCGCCTAGGGTTTGACCCTTTCCGATGCCGCACTTCCTCCAAGAGACCGACCTCCCGCGCTCCGCGCTGCCCGGGCTGTTTGCCCTGGCCCGGGACCTCAAGCGCCGCCGCGGCAAGGGGGGACCCCGCCCGTTGGAGGGACAAACCTGGGCTCTGATCTTCTCCAAATCCTCGACCCGCACCCGCGTCTCCTTCGAGGTCGGCCTTCACGAGCTGGGCGCCCGCCCCCTCTTCCTCAACCGCAACGACATCCAGCTCGGCCGGGGCGAGTCGATCGAAGACACCGCGCGCGTCCTCTCCCGCTTCGTCCACGGGCTGATCGTTCGTACTTTCGACCACCAGGATGTGGTGCGGCTGGCCGCCGCGGGCTCTGTGCCCGTGGTCAACGCGCTGACGGACCTGTTGCACCCCTGCCAGATCTACGCCGACGCCTTCACCCTGGCCGAGCGCTGGACGCGCGGCACCTCGGGCGCGGCGTTATTTAATTCCCTCCGCGGACGCAAGATCGCCTTCCTCGGCGACGCGGCCTGCAATGTCGCCAACTCCTGGATCCTCGGCGGCAACCTCTTCGGGATGAAGGTCGCTCTCGCGGGGCCGAAGGCGTTCGCGCCCACTCGCGCGCTCGACGCCCTGCTGCGAGATTCCGGCCTCACCGGGGGCTACACTTTCACGACCGACCCGTACGAGGCGGTCCGCAACGCTGACGTGGTCTACACAGACGTGTGGGTGAGCATGGGTAAGGAGGAGGAAGCCCGCGCCCGCCGTCGGCAGATGGCGCCCTACGCTGTCACCCCCAAGCTCTTCGCCGCCGCCCGCCCGGACGCGTTTTTCCTGCACTGCCTGCCGGCGCATCCCGGTGAGGAGGTCTCGCCCGAGGTGCTCGCGAGCCCCCGCTCGCTCATTTTCGACGAGGCGGAAAACCGCCTCCATATCCAGAAGGCGATCCTCACCCGCCTGGCCGGCCGGCGCCGCTGAGCCCGGCTAATTTCCCTTCCTATGAAAATCGTCCTCGCCTACTCGGGCGGACTCGACACGTCCGTCATCGTCAAGTGGCTCCGTGAAACGTACGACGCCGAGATCGTCACCTTTGCCGCGGACATCGGCCAGGAGGAGGAGCTCAAGGGTTTGCCGCGCAAGGCCCGCGCGACCGGTGCCGCCCGGCACTACACCCTCGACCTCACCGAGGAGTTCGCACGCGACTTCATCTTCCCGATGATCCGGGCCAACGCGGTGTACGAGGGCCAGTACTACCTGGGCACTTCGATCGCGCGGCCCCTGATCGCGAAGGCGCAGGTGGAAATCGCCCGGCGGGAGAAAGCCGACACGGTCGCGCATGGTGCCACCGGCAAGGGCAATGACCAGTGCCGCTTCGAGCTCACGTATATGGCGCTCAACCCGCGCCTCCAGATCCTCGCCCCGTGGAAGCTGGAAACCTTCCGCGACCGCTTCCCCGGCCGCGCGGAGATGATCGCCTACTGCGCCGAGCACCGCATCCCGGTGGAGGCCTCCCTCAAGAAGCCGTACTCGATGGATCGCAACCTGCTCCACATCTCTTACGAGGCGGGCATCCTGGAGGATCCGTGGTTCGACCCGACCACCAAGGCGAACAAGGAGATGTTCAAGCTTTCGGTATCCCCCGAGGACGCGCCGGACCGTGCGGAGTACGTGGAGCTGGATTTCGTGCGCGGCGACTGCGTGGCGGTCAACGGCCGCAAACTTTCTCCCGCGGGTGTCCTGCGCACCCTGAACCGCCTCGGCGGCAAGCACGGGATCGGGCGCGTCGACCTAGTCGAGAACCGCTTCGTCGGCATGAAGTCCCGCGGCGTTTACGAGACTCCAGGTGGCACGATTCTGATGCAGGCCCACCGGCAGGTGGAGTCGCTCACGCTGGACCGTGAGGTGATGCACCTGCGCGACTCCCTGATTCCGAAGTATGCCGAGCTGGTCTACTACGGGTTCTGGTTCGCCCCCGAGCGTGAGGCGCTGCAGGCCTTGATCGACGAGAGCCAACGGTACGTCACGGGCACCGTCCGCCTGAAGCTGTATAAGGGGAACATCATCACCTGCGGCCGGAAGTCGCGCTATTCGCTCTACGACCTCAACGTCGCTTCGATGGAAGGGGTCAAGAGCTGGTACAATCAGAGCGACGCCACCGGCTTCATCCGGCTCAATGGCCTGCGCCTGCGCGCGCGCCACCTAGCCCAGGGTGGGCCGCGGACCTGACGGGCCGCGCGGCCGGGCGGAATGCGCGCTTGTGCTTTCCGCCCGGCGCGGTTGCCTGCCTCCTCGCCCGTATGATCTCCCCCGAGACCTTCAACCACATCGAGAACATCAAGAAGCGCGCCGGCCACCTGTGGAGGTTTCTTTGACGGCGAACAAAAGCTGCGCGAGATCGAGGCGATGGAGGCCGAGATGGGCGCGCCCACCTTTTGGGACCATAGCGAGCGCGCTCAGCGCCATATCGGCAAGCTCAACGGCCTGAAGAAGGCCGTGCTCCCCGTGGTCGCCTTCCGCAAGAAGGTCGACGACGTCGGCGTGATGGTGGAACTGGTGGAAGCTGCTTCGGGCGCGGAGCAGGAAATGTATGCGGCCGAGCTCAACGACCAGGTCACCGCGATGGTTCGAGAACTCGACGCGATCGAGATCGGGGCCTTCCTGACCGGCCAGTTCGACCGCAACAACGCCATCCTCTCCATCCAGTCCGGCGCGGGCGGCACGGAGTCCAATGACTGGGCCGACATCCTCTTCCGCATGTACAACCGCTGGGCGGAGCGCCGGGGCTTCACCGTCGAGCTGCAAGACGTCCAGCCCGGCGACCAGGCTGGGATCAGCCGCGCGACGCTGCTGGTGAAGGGCGAGAACGCGTACGGCTACGTGAAGGCCGAGCGCGGCGTGCACCGCCTCGTCCGCATCAGCCCATTCGACGCCAACAAGCGCCGCCACACCTCGTTCTGCGCGGTCGACGTGATCGCGGAGATCAACGAGGAGATCAACATCGAGATCCCCGACGCGGAGATCCGGGTCGATGTCTACCGGTCCTCCGGCAAGGGCGGCCAGGGCGTCAACACCACCGACTCCGCCGTGCGCATCACGCATTTGCCCTCCGGCATCGTCGTGGTCTGCCAGAACGAGCGTTCCCAGATCAAGAACCGTGCGAGCGCGATGAACGTCCTCAAGGCGCGGCTCTACGAGAAGCGTCAGGACGAGCAGCGGGCGGAGATGGACAAGTTCTATGGCGAGAAGGGCGAAATCGGCTGGGGTAGCCAGATTCGCAGTTATGTCCTCCAGCCCTACCAGATGGTGAAGGACCTGCGCACCGGGGTGAGCACCAGCGACACCCAGGGCGTACTCGACGGCGACCTCGACCGTTTCATCAACGCGTGGCTCCGCGCTGGTTGCCCGCGGCACCGCAACAAGGAGATCCAGATGGACGACGAGTGAGTCCGGCCCGCGCCGGCTCACGCCTGTCCGTCCCCTCCCGGCGATGGCACTGTCTCCCGCGGAACTCCGCCGCGCTTTCGCCGCGCAGAGCCTTTTCGAGGCCAAGACCTGGCGCCTCTCCCCGGAAGCCTGGCCGTTGACGGGCGCGCAGATCGCCGAGTTGGAGGCGATCGGTGCGGCGTGCCTCGAATTCCACTCGGCGCTGGAGACGCTGTACCTGCGTTCTGCGGCGGGCCGCAACCTGCTCCGCAACCGCCCCTTGGTTGCTCCGTGGGTCGCGGAGTATCTGGATCGCGGCAAGCCGGCGGAGCTCATCGCCCACGGCCGCCACCCCGCCAACCGCGGCGCGCTGCCGACGCTGCTCCGCCCCGACCTGCTGCTCACGGCGGAGGGCTGGGCGCTCACCGAGCTGGACTCCGTGCCGGGCGGGGTGGGGCTCACCGCCTTCCTCAACCGCCTCTACGCGGGAACGGGTGAAATCCTCGGGGCGGGCGACACGCTGGTGACGCGGTTCCA
>JBEDEF010000064.1:0-3985 GCA_041175845.1 Verrucomicrobiota bacterium | reverse complement strand
GGCTGGGCTGGCTTGTGGTGGCACAGCGGATTGCTGATCGCCTTCTTTGTGTGCGTCGTGCTGCACGAGCTCGGTCACTGCTTCACGGCCCGGCGTTACGGGATTGGGGTTTCGCGGATCCTGCTCCTGCCTATCGGGGGAGTGGCCGAGTTCGACGGTATCCCCCGGGAGCCGAGGCGTGAGGTACTGATCAGCCTCGCGGGCCCGGCGGTTAACTTCGTGCTCGCGGCGGCGCTTTGGCTCTTACTCCGGATGTTGCCTCCGCCGGTCGGGGCCTTGGACGCTGCAGGGGACACCCTGCCCGGGCTGGCGGCTTCCTTGGACCTGCTTCTCGCCTGGAACCTACTGATGGGCATCTTCAACCTCGTTCCCGCTTTTCCGATGGACGGGGGCCGCGTGCTCCGGGCGCTGCTGGCGGAGCGGATGGACTACGTGCGCGCGACCTTCTGGGCGGCGACGGTCGGCAAGGGCGTGGCCATCGCCGGTGCGGTCGCCGCTTACTTTTATCAGCCCCTAGCGATCCTGCTTTTCCTGTTCGTCTTCATTGTGGGCGAGTTGGAGTACCGCGGGGCGCGGCGCCGCGCGGCGGAGGAGGAACATTTCCGAGCGACGGTGGAGCGGCTGCGCGCGCAGAGCATCGCCCAAGGGACGCGTCCGCCGATCTGACCTTTCACCGGGCCAACGGGGTGCAGTCCCGCCGGTTCGGGCGGGTTCAGCGTGCCGTCAGGTCGAAACTGGCAATCTCCTCGTCGTTGCGCACCAGGACGGAGCGATTGGCGAAGGCGGGATGGGACCAGTGGACCTCCCGGACTCCCGCCCGGTTGGTCGGCTTCACCAATTGGGTGCGGCCCAGTTCCTCGCAGCCCTCCGGCGTGAGCCGCAGGAGCAGAAGTTGTCCCAGCTCATTGTAGAGGAAGAAACGGTCCTCGTGCCGGACGAGGAAGGCGGTGACGTGGCGAGCTGGCTTTCCGTTGGCGGTCGTTGGCGCAAGCGTCTCCCAGAGCCGTTCCCCGGTGTCGAGCCGGAGGCATCGCAACTGGCCAAACGCGCAGACGCCGTAGACGTGATCGTCGGCGATGAAGGGGGTGCTCATTAGGCTGTGCAGCCCTTCCGTCCTCGTCTCGCTCGGACCGCGGATACTCCAGATCTCCTCTGCGACCGGGCGATCCGCGGCGAGCCGAAGCAGTTTCGAACCGTCGAAAAAGGTCGAAAGCAACAACCGGTCGCCAACGAGGCGCGGCGAGCCGATGGCATGCGCGAGCTTGGTCTTGAAGGGCAGGCTCCAGAGTACTTCCCCCGTGGTCGGCCGGAGCCCGGAGATGGCTTCCGCGTCCCACGCGAGCAGTTGCCGGGTGCCGCCGGCCGACACCACCACCGGGGTGGAATACCCCGGCTCCCGCGGGGGTAGCGCCCGCCAACGGACCTCGCCGGTGAGCTTGTCCAGCGCGTGCAAGGTGTGGGCGTCGCCGCCGGTGAGGCACAGCAGTAGGTCTCCCTCCACCACGGGGGCGGACGCGAACCCCCAGAGCGGGGTGCGGGCGGCGAAGTCCCGCGGGTAATGTCGTGACCAGAGCACGCGTCCGGTTGCCACTTCCAAGCAATGCAGGTGTCCCTCCGCGCCCACGGTGTAAACCCGGTCGCCATCCACCTCGGGTGCCGCTCGTGGGCCGGACGGGTAGCTCAGGTCGTAGGGGCAGTCGTACTCGTGCGTCCAGAGGATGCGGCCGGTCTGCTCGTCGAGGCAAACCACCCGCTCGATACCGGGCTCGGCCATCCGCTTGAGGGCCCCGCCGGTGTTGCCGCGCGTCTGCGATCGCGGCCGGTCGAGCAGGAAGACGCGCCCGTCGGCAACGACCGGGCTGCTGTAGCCGGCGGCGATGGGAGTCCTCCAGCGCACGGGCGGACCTCCGGGGGGGAAGACGGCCAGCACCCCGGTTTCCCGCCAAACGCTGTCCCGCTGTGGGCCGTGCCAGTGCGGCCAGTCCGCGGCCCGGCTCGCCCTGGGCAGCAAGGCGGCAAGCGGCAGGAAAAACAACGCTCCCACCAGCCAAGGAGGGAGCGTCGGGTTCATATCCGGGGCAGGAGGAGCCGGCGAGCGGCCCATCGGCTCAGCGGCCGAGGCTGGCGCGCAGGCTGGCGAGCTGGCCGGCGCTGCCCAGCAGCTGGTTCCGGCTGCCGATAAACTTGGCGTATTCGTCGATGAAGACCTTGCCGGGCGGGCGGAAATCGAATTCCGCCGGCTTGTCGCGGAAGAACTCGCGGTGCACGCGGGTCCAGACGAGACGGCCATCAGTGTCGATGTTGACCTTGGTCACGCCGAGCCGCGCCGCGGGGAGGTACTCGTTGGGATCAACGCCCATCGAGTCCTTGATCTGGCCGCCCGCGCGGTTGATGCGGTCGACCTCGTCCTTCGGCACGCTGGAGCTGCCGTGCATCACGAGAGGAAACCCAGGGAGGCGATCTTTGATCTTCTGCAGCACGTCGAAATGGAGCGACTGCTTACCCTTGAACTTGAAGGCGCCGTGCGAGGTGCCGATGGCGCAGGCGAGCGAATCGCAGCCGGTGCGAGCCACGAACTGCTTGGCCTCTTCGGGATCGGTCAGGCAAGCGTGGCCTTCCTCGACCTTGATGTCCTCCTCGACGCCACCGAGCATTCCCAACTCTGCCTCGACCGAGATGCCCTTGGCGTGGGCCTTCTCCACCACGCGCCGAGTGATGGCCACATTTTGGTCGAAGGGGTCGTGGGAGGCGTCGATCATCACCGAGCTGAAGAAGCCCGAGTTGATGCAGTCGTAGCACGTCTCCTCGTCGCCGTGGTCCAGATGGACGGCGAAAATCGCCTCCGGGAAGATGTCGCCCGCAGCGCGGATGATCGCCTCGAGCATCCGTTTGTCGGTGTACTTCCGCGCACCCTTCGAGATCTGGATGATGAAGGGAGCCTGCGACTCGATACAGCCCCGGAAGAGGCCCATCGCCTGCTCGGCGTTGTTGATGTTGTAGGCGCCGACGGCGTACTTGCCGTAGGCGTGCTTGAACAGCTGCGCGGTGGTGACGATCATGGACGTGAAAGAATCACGTCCAGCGTCCGGAGGCCGTCGGTCCGGGGCAAGGGTAATCTCCCGCCCGACCGGGATTAGCGCGGTGGGAACTCGAACTCCGCCTTCGCCCCGGTGGGGGAGAGCACCAGGTAAGCGGAGAAAGCCTGCCCGCGCTTCGACATAAAGCCGGGGATCAGGCCGGTTTTACCCTCGGCACAAAGCCGCTGGACCTCTTCCTCCGGAATGTCGCGGCCGCAGAGCTGGCGCTTCAGGGTGAAGACGACGCGATTGTCCTGCTCGGGCCGGCGGACGTAGTACGCTTCGGGCGTGGCGACGAGCTCGCCGCCCTTGTGGCGGGCGCTGGGCCCGAGGACCTGGGCGGCCGAGAGGTCAACCGGCGCCTTGGCTTTCCGCACGATCGGGTTGCCGTCCTTGTCGACCTTCGGTTTGCGCGGCGGAAACTCCCACGCGATGCGGCCGGCTTCGCGCTTGAGGAAGGCGTCGAACGGGCGGCCCTTCTTGGAGATGAAACCTTGGATCAGGTCGGTCTTGCCCGTCGTCACCAACTGGATGGCGGCCTCGCGGGGAATTGCCTTCTGGCACATCAGCCGGCCGACGCGGAAGGCCTGCGTCCAACCTTCGCCTTCCCGGGCGCGGAGGACATAGCTGTTGCCCGACTCGCACAACTCGGCGCCGCTCGTTGGATCGGTCCAGAACGGCTCGAGCGTCCCGAGGTCCTGCTTGTCGCCGAAGTCGTAGGAGGCCTGCCACTTTCCCTTCTCCTCGTCGCGCGCGAGCCGCAGGGTGGCGGCGAAGCGGGCGCGAGTCTTGGCGGAGATGAAGCCGTCGAGGGGGCCGACGACCCGCTGTTCGACCAGCACCTTAACTTCGTGCTCCTCCATCCGGCGGCCGCCGATGACCTTGTAGATCATCAATTCGCCGTCCTG
>JBEDEF010000063.1:0-3965 GCA_041175845.1 Verrucomicrobiota bacterium | reverse complement strand
TCGGTGCTGCCGGGCGAGCGGACTTCCCCGTACCAACCGGATCCGGAGTTGCCGGAGCCGTTGTCGCGGATGGAGTTCGAGCCGGGGATGATCACCGACCGGACCCCGGAGGCGCGGGCGTGGGTGGAGCAGATCGTGGCCCGGTCGACCTACGGGTTCTTCCAGCCGTTCACCGAGGGGAAACCGAACCTGTTCATTGGATCACGCGGCGGCGCGGAATGGTCGGGTGCGGCGGTCGATGTGCCCACCGGGCGGCTCTATGTGACTTCCAATCGCTGGGTCTCAAAGATCACCGTGCTCGCTCAGGACGACCGCGAGCGGGATCCGCGGCACCCGCCCTCGGCGGGGGAGCGGCATTACCAGGCTCATTGCGCGTCCTGCCACGGTCCGAATCGCGGCGGGCTGGGCGTGGCACCGCCGCTCTATGGGCTCGGGCGGAGGATGGACGACGCGCAGGTGCTGGCGCTGCTGCGGACCGGGCGCGGGGCGATGCCGCCGGCCCCGCCGTTGGCCGCGACCGAGCAGCGGGAGTTGCTCGATTATCTGTTCCGCCGCAACCAGCCCCCGAGCCGCGGCGCACGCCCGGGCGAGGATCCGGCGCGGCCCGCCTACACTTTCGATAGCTTCCAGTTCCTGACGGACCACGAGGGTTATCCCGGGATCAAGCCGCCCTGGGGTTTGTTGAACTGTTACGACCTGAGTACCGGCCGCATCCTCTGGCGGGTGCCACTGGGGGAATTGCCGGCGCTCACGCGGGCGGGCGTGCCCAAGACCGGGACGCACAACTTGGGTGGCGCGACCGTGACCGCCGGCGGGCTGGTCTTCGTGGCGGGGACGGAAGACGAGAAGCTGCGGGCATTTGATGCGGATACGGGCGAGGAGCTGTGGTCGGCGCAGCTGCCGCACGCGGGCACGGCGGCGCCGGCGGTCTACGCGGTAGAGGGCCGCCAGTACGTGGTGATCACCGCCACGGGCGGCGGCCGCGTGGGCGGGCCGTCGGGTCCCGGGGACGCCACCGTGGCCTTCGCCCTCCCGCGCTGACCGCGCGGCGCCTACAGCGTCACGTGCTCGACGATCGAGAGCCCGTGGCCCTCGATCGCGATCGGCTTGCGCCCGGAGGCCGCCAGCAGCCGGATCTCGCGCAGGCCCAGCCCGTGGAGGATCTGCGCACCGATCCCGTACTCCCGGAGCATCGTGCGGGTAGAGGGCGGGGCAGCCTCGCCCCGGATCGTGTCGCAGAGCTGCGCCCCGTCATTGGCGCGCGAAAGGATCAGCAGCACCCCGGAGCCCTGGCGCGCGATGCGCTCCAGCGCCGCGGGGATGCCCGCCCGGCCCGGTTCCCCTTCCGCCTGCAGAAGGTCGTGCAGCACATTCTCCCGGTGTACGCGCACCAGCGTCGGCCCCGGGCCCAGCGCGCCCTTGACCAGCGCGAAATGATGCCGGCCATCGAGTTCGCTGCGGAAGACGTGCACCGCAAAGGGACCAAACCGCGTGGCGATCTCGTGGCGGCCGATCTCCTGCACGTGCTTCTCGCGCGCGGTGCGATACTCGATCAACTGCTCGATCGAGGTCATCTTCAGCCCGAACCGGCGCTTGAACTCGATCAGCTGCGGCAGCCGCTGGACCGTGCCGTCGTCGTTGACGAGCTCGCAGATCACGCCCGCGGGCGGCAGCCCCGCCAGCACCGCGAGGTCCACCGCCGCCTCGGTGTGGCCAGCGCGCTGCAGCACCCCGCCGGGCCGCGCGCGCAGGGGAAAGACGTGCCCGGGCTGAACGAGCTTCTCCGGCGTCGTCGCCGGGTCCGCGAGCAGCCGGATCGTGGTCGTCCGATCAGCTGCGCTGATACCCGTCCCGATGCCGTGCGCGGCATCAACGCTGACCGTGAAATCCGTCCGCTGCACCTCCCGGTTGCGCGCCACCATCGGGCCGAGGCCGAGCCGGCGCAGCTGCGGCTCCAGCATCGGCACGCACACGATCCCGCTACCGTGGCGGATCATCATGTTCACCGCCTCGGGCGTGGCCTTCGCGGCCGCCACGATGAGATCCCCCTCATTCTCCCGATCTTCGTCGTCCGTGACGATGACCAAGCGACCCGCCGCAATCTCGGCGATCACCTCCTCGACGGGATCAAATACGGAATCCGGCACGTGGGACATCCCGCTAGCCTCGCGTCGCCAGCGCCACGGGTCAACCGCGAGCCCACCAACGGATCACGCCTCCCGAAAAGTGGTCGTCCCAACCCGACGCCGGGTGAAAGTCGTTGGCCGCGGGAGGGCGCCGGGCGCTGCAGAAAGCTCGGCCCCGCCGCACCGCTTCCCCAGCCGCAATGCCGGATTGCCAAAGCGACGCCCAGCCGCTTTCTAACCTCGCCCGTCCTCGCTCCGGCGAAATTCACGCCACCGTTCTCCTCCTGCCTCTCCCGCCGGTTCCGATGCCTCCCCGAATCTCGTTGCCCATTGGACTTAGCCTCGGTCTCGGCCTGGCCGGACTCGCCTTCGGCGGCGTCCTAGCGCTGATCCCAGGCGACCGCCCCGCCCCGGTGGACGAAGCAGCCGCCGCGCGCCTTTCGCCTCCCGCGCCGCAGACTCTCGCGGCCCACCAAGCTTCGGAAAAGGCGAAGCCCGGTCCGTCCGCCACGTCCGGTTGCCCGTTCGCCCGCCTGGGCCTGAGTGCGCCAGAGTTGAGTGGAGGACGTTGGTCCGATGGCCTGTTGCGCCAGTGGTGCCGCTTCCAGGGCTGGCTGCTGCGTCAGCCGGGGGCGTGGTCCGAGGCCCTCCTCACGGGCTGCTACTCGATCGATATGATGCTCTATATGCCGAACCCGAAGGAATTCCTCGGGCGCCGGCGTGAAGTGATGGGCCCCACCTTCGCCGCGCTGGGCCGCCTGATTGTCGGCGATTACCACGAGGTGGCGCGGCTCATCGCACAGCCGCAGCAGCGCTCCACTTTCCTCGGACGGGGGAGGATGGTCGCCGAACGGTTCCCCGCGAGCTTCCCGCTGTTCCTCTCCGATCGGGAAGCAGGAGGAGACGGTCGCCACGAGGCGCTCCACGCGTGGATCTGGCAACATGTGGCGCTGCCGGCGGAGGGCCGGGCCGGAGAAGCACGCCTCCAGCCCCTGGTCGCTGAGGCCGTGGCCGCCGTGCGCGCGACGCCGCGCCCGCTGACTCGACAGGCGGTGGCGCCCCCCGTCCGGCGCTTGGTGATTCGTTATATGTTGCCGGTGCTCTTGGAACTCGAGCCCTCCCCGGCGCAGGTCGACTCCCTGATCACGCTGTTCCACCGCGAAAGCCTGACCCGGAACTACATCGCCGCCGCGATGAAGCCCTTCGCCCTCCCCGAAGCGCTCCTCGGCGACCTGTCACAGGAGACGGAGCGCCTTCGCCGGTGGCTCGGGACTTCACCGTTGTTCGCCGAGGGGAGTGCCGCAATGGCCGCCGCTCCGCTGCCGCGCGACGAAATGATCGATCTGATGTTCGCCGTCTTCGGCGTGGCGGTGATGGGGGGCACCAGCAACCTCCTGACGAACCTGCTGACCGTGGTTCCCGATGACCTGCCGGCGAAGTTGGATGATCCCGCCGCGCGACTCGGGGTGATTTTGGAGGCAGCGCGGATGGACGCGCCGGTGAACAACGTGAACGTGATCCTACCGGCGGCGCGGACCTTTGAGCTGGAGGGCCAGGAGCTGGAGTTTCCCGCCGGCACCGTCGTGGCCGCCAGTATCGGGGCGGCGAATATGGATCCCACGCGCTTCGCCGTTCCCGACCGGTTTGATCCAGGGCGGCCGGGGCTGACCGCCGCCACGCTCTCCTTCCACTCCGTCGGCTTCGATCCCGCGCCGCAGCCAGAGGTCCGTCGGGCCTGTCCCGGCCGCAACGTGGCGGTACGCCTGGCTGGCGACTTCCTCGTCGCGTGGCGGCAGGCACCGCTGCATTGATCACGCCCACACCCTTCCCTGCCTCTCC
>JBEDEF010000062.1:0-2576 GCA_041175845.1 Verrucomicrobiota bacterium | reverse complement strand
GCCGGGCCGCGCTCACCGCCGACCTGCTGGCGGACCTGACCGCGGCGGAACTCGCCGCCGCCCCGCGCCTGCTCTTCCGCACCGACGCCTGGGACGACCCCGCCGCGTTCCCCACGGCGTGGCCGCTGCTCGATCCCACGCTGCCCGCATGGCTCGCGGCGCGCGGCGTGGGGCTGGTCGGACTCGACGTGCCCTCGGTGGACGAGCTTACCTCGAAGGACCTGCCGCGGCACCACCGGATGGACGCTGCGGGACTACTCATCCTCGAGAGCCTCGACCTGCGTGCCGTCGCCCCGGGCGTCTACGAACTGATCGCGCTGCCGCTGCGCCTCCGGGGCGCGGATGGTTCGCCGGTCCGCGCCGTGCTGCGGCGACTTGCGGGCTGAGCCCTGCGGGGCATTGCTCCCTTGACCGGGGCGGGTGGCGCCCGCGTAGTTTTGCCCCTGTGCGTCTCCCCGCCCTCCTCGGCCTTCTCCTGTCCGCCGCCCTCGCGGTGGCCGGGGCCGAGGTCCCGCCGGAACTGAGGCCCTGGTGCGTGCCCCCACCGGAATTCGCCGGACGGCTCGGGGCTTACCGCTCGCCGCTGCTCCGGGAGGACGGGAGTCGGGTTACTTCAGCCGCGGAGTGGCCGGCGCGCCGCCGCGAAATCCTCGACGCCTGGCATCGCGTGCTGGGGCCGTGGCCGGAGCGGGTGGCGCGTCCGCGGGTGGAACTGGCGGAACGTCAGGATCGGGACGGCGTGACGCAGCACCGCGTCGAGCTGGAGGTCGCCCCCGGGGTGATGCAGGCCGGCTTCCTGCTGTTTCCGCCGGCGCGCTTCGCGGGGCCGCGGCCGGCGGTGCTGGTGCCCTTCTACGCGCCGGAGGTCAGCGTGGCGTACGCCGGCCCGCGCCCCCTCACGGGCCAGGCGGCCCGGCTCTTCAAGGACGGCGTGCCCGTCCACCGGGATTTCGCGCTCCAGCTGGCCCGGCGAGGCTTTGTCACGCTGGCGATCGGCACGCCGGGCGATGACGCCTACCAGCCGGACCTCCGCGGCGCACGCTGTCAGCCGCTCAGTTATCACGCCTACCTTGCGAGCAACGCGCTGACGGCGCTCGCGCAGCGGCCGGAGGTGGACCCCGCGCGCATCGGCGTGATCGGCCATTCCTACGGCGGCAAGTGGGCCCTGTTCGCCTCCTGCCTCGATGAGCGCTTCGCCTGCGCCGTGTGGTCGGATGGCGGGGTGGTTTTCGATGAGAGGCGCGGCGCCGTGAATTACTGGGAGCCCTGGTATCTCGGGCGCGAGGAGGGGCGGACGCGGGCGCGGGGACTCGTGACCGCGACTAACCCGAGTACCGGCGCCTATCGGCAGCTGCGCGCGGCCGGGCGAGACCTCCACGAGTTGCACGCGCTGATGGCGCCGCGGCCGTTTCTGGTTTCTGGTGGTTCGGAGGATCCCCCGGCCCGCTGGGAGGCGCTCAACCACGCGGTCGCGGTGAATCGGCTCCTGGGCCACGCGGACCGCGTCGCGATGACCAACCGGCCCGGGCACTCCCCGACGGCGGAGTCCAACGCGCAGGCGTTCCGCTTCCTGGAGCATTTTCTCCGACCATGAAACCCAATGACGGCGGACTCTTTGACCTGCAGGTGAACGGCTTTGCCGGCGTGGACTTCCAGCGCCCACTGGCCGCCGCCGACTTGGCCCGGGCCGCCCGAGCACTGCATGCCCACGGTACGCCGCGCATTTTGCTGACGCTGATCACGGACACCGTCGACGCCTTTGCCCGTCAGCTCGCGGCGATCGAGCAGCTCGCGGCGGCGGATCCGCTCGTGCGCGCGACGCTCGCCGGCTATCACCTGGAAGGCCCGTACCTGCTGCCGGAGCCCGGCTACCACGGTGCCCACGACCCCCGGAAGATGAAGGCGCCCGACTGCGCCGAGTTCGACCTGCTCTGGCGCGCCGCGGGCGGGCGCATCCGCCTGATCACGCTCGCGCCGGAATGGCCGGGTTCCCCGGCGTTCATCCGCCACGTAGTGGGCCACGGGGTCCGGGTGGCGGTCGGCCACTCCAACGCCGACAACCGGGCCCTCGACGCGGCGACCGCCGCCGGCCTGACCCTCTGCACCCATGTCGGCAACGGCGTGCCGCAGCAGCTGCACCGCCACGACAACATCATCCAACGCCTGCTTGCGCGGGATGAACTCACGGCGGTCTTCATCCCGGACGGGATCCATCTGCCGCCTGCGACCCTGCGTAACTTCGTCCGGGCTAAGCCACGGGACCGGGTGCTCTTCACCACTGATTGCGTGGCGGCGGCCGGCGCGCCGCCGGGCCGCTACACCGTGGGCGCCATCGAGGTTGAGTCGGGCCCGGACGGCGTGGTGCGCGAGCCCGGCAAGCCGAACTTCGCGGGCTCGTCGCTCACCCCGGACCGGGCCGTGGCGAACGTGTGCCGGTTCCTTGGCTGGTCCGAGGCGGAGGCGCGTCACGCCTGCGGGGCGGGCGTCGCCGCGGCGGTGGGGTGCTGACACCTTATACAGGGTGGGCCGCTGATTTCGCGCTTGCCGCGGGCGCGCGGCCCGGGCGTCTTTTTTTG
>JBEDEF010000061.1:0-5051 GCA_041175845.1 Verrucomicrobiota bacterium | reverse complement strand
TGCTGGGCCAGATGGAACGCGTCTTCGTCGTGCCGGAGAGCGGGCCGGTGCAGCTCCGTCTCGTGCGGACCGGCGCCCGCCGTGGCGCCCAAGTGGAGGTCCTCGCCGGCCTCGCCGCCCGCGAACGCGTGGTGCTCGCGCCCCCGGCCAGCCTGCGTGACGGACAGCCCGTGGAGGTGGTGCCGTGAGCAAGGCGCCCCCGGCCGAGACCTCCCCCGGCCTCTCCGGGCGCTTCGCAGGGTACTTCGTCGCGTCGAAGCTCACCCCCATCGCCGTCATCGCTTCCGTTCTGCTCGGAATCTTTGCCGTCCTCCGGCTGCCGCGCGAGGAGGAGCCCCAGATCAAGGTCCCGATCGTCGATGTCTTCGCGGTGCTCCCCGGTGCCACGCCCGCCGAGGTCGAGAACCGTCTCACCCGGCCGATGGAGAAGCTGCTCTGGGAAATCCCGGACGTGGAATACCTCTACTCGACTTCGAGCCCGGGCGCGGCGCTCACGGTGGTACGCTTCCGGGTCGGCACCAACGTCGAGGCCGCCCTCGTCCGGCTGAACCAGAAGTTGGCCGGTAACGCGGACCGTATCCCGCCCGGCGCGCCGCCCCCACTGATCAAGTCCCGCACGATCGACGATGTCCCGATCCTCGCCCTCACGCTGCACAGTCGCACGCTCGACCACCTCACGCTTCGCCGGCTGGTCGCGCAGGTCGACGACGTGGTCAAGGCGGTCCCCGAGGTCGCCGAGACGGTCCTACTCGGCGGGACCCGCCGCGCGGTGCGGGCCGAGCTCGACCGGACGGCCCTCGCGGCCCGGGGACTCGCTCTGGCGGACGTCGCGGGGGCCGTGCGCCAGGCCAACCGCCAGGTGCAGGCGGGCTCCCGGCCGTTCGCCGGCACCGAGATCCTGCTCGAGACCAGCGCCTTCCTCCGCGACGCCACGGACGTCGGGGCGGTGGTCGTCGGCGTCGCCGGCGGCCGGCCGGTCCATCTGCGCGATGTCGCCGCGATCGCGGATCGCGCCGAGGAGCCGGTAGACTACGTGCTGCACGGTACCGCGGCCGGCGGCCTCGAGGCGGCCGTCACCTTGAGCGTGGCGAAGCGCCCGGGGGCGAATGCGGTCGAAGTGGTGAATCAGGTGATGGCGCGCGTGGAGGCGTTGCGCGGGACGCTGTTGCCCGCGGAGGTCGGCGTTACCGTTACCCGTGACTACGGCCACACGGCGGCGGAGAAGGGTAACGAGCTGCTCCTGCATATGGGCATCGCGGTGTTCGGCGTGGCCCTGCTGATCTTGTTGTTCCTCGGCTGGCGCGAGTCGCTGGTGGTGCTGCTGGCGATTCCGTCGACCCTCGCGCTGACGCTCTTCATCTTCTACCTCTACGGCTACACGCTGAACCGGATCACGCTCTTCGCGCTGATCTTCTCGATCGGCATCTTAGTGGATGATGCGATCGTGGTGGTGGAAAATATCGTTCGCCACGCGCGCCTGCCGGGCGCGGCGCGAAAGCCGCTCTCCCAGATCGCGCTGGAGGCGGTCGACGAGGTGGGTAATCCGACGATTCTGGCCACTTGGGCGGTGATTGCGGCGATCCTGCCGATGGCGTTCGTCGGCGGCCTGATGGGGCCCTACATGCGCCCGATTCCGGTGGGTTCCACGGCGGCGATGCTGTTCTCCCTCGTGATCGCGTTCACGATCACCCCGTGGGCGGCGATCCGCGTGCTGAAGCGGCGGACCTCCGGCGGGCACGGCGCGCCGGCCGCGGCTGACGGGCACGACGAGGCGCCGTCGGACTGGTTCACGCGGCTTTATTACAGGGTGATGGGTCCGCTGCTCGACCGGACCGGCTGGCGTTGGGGTTTCCTCGGCGGAATCGTCGTGCTGCTGCTCGGCTCCATCGCGCTGGTCCTCCTCGGCCGGGTGGAGGTGAAGATGCTGCCCTTCGACAACAAGTCGGAGTTCCAGATCGTCATCGACGCCCCCGAGGGCACCACGCTCGAGCAGACGACACGGATCGCGCAGGAAATGGCGGCGACGCTGCGCGGGCAGCCCGAGGTGCGCGACTGGCAGATCTACGCGGGGACCGCGGCGCCGTTCAACTTCAACGGCCTCGTCCGCCACTATTACCTGCGCCGCGGGCCGCACGTGGCCGACATCCAGGTGAACCTGGTGCCCAAGGAGCAGCGCGGACTCCAGAGCCACGCGATCGCCAAGCGCATCCGGCCAGCCGTCGCCGCCATCGCCCGGAAGTACGGCGCTGCGGTCGCGGTGGCCGAGGTGCCGCCGGGCCCGCCGGTCCTGCAGTCCATCGTGGCCGAGGTTTACGGCCCGGATCCCGTCCAACGGACGGCCCTCGCGGCCGAGGTGAAGCGCTTGATGGCAGGGACCGCGGGCGTGGTGGACATTGATTGGTTCGTCGAGGACCCGCAGCCGCAGGTGCGCTACGTTGTCGACCGGACCAAGGCCGCCCTGCATGGAATTAGTGCTGACGACATCGCGGCCGCGCTGCAGTTCGCCGCTCGCGGCCAGGCGGTGGGCCTGCTCCATGTACCGGCGGAGCGCGAGGATGTGCCGATCGTGCTGGAGCTGCCGCCGGCGACCCGGGGCCGCCCCGAGGAGCTTTTGGCGCTGCAGATCCGGAGCGGACGGGAGCCCGGCGCGCCCCTCGTGCCGTTGTCGGAGTTGGTGACCGTCGAGCGCGGCACCGCCGGGCCGAACCTTTACCGCAAGAACCTGAAGCCGGTGACGTACGTCACCGCCGACGTGGCAGGGGTGGTCGAAAGTCCAGCGTACGCGCTGTTTCGGATCGACGCGGCTCTGCGGCAGCTGGACGCGCGGAAATTCGGGGCCGCGGAGGCGGCGCTGCCGATCTATCACTTGAACGTGCCGGACGAAGACCTCGGGCCGGCCCTTAAGTGGGACGGCGAGTGGCACATCACCCTGGAGGTGTTTCGTGACCTTGGGATCGCGTTCGCTGCCGTGCTGGTGCTGATCGCGATGCTGATGGTGGGCTGGTTCCGCAGCTACGTGACGCCCCTCGTCGTCATGGCAGCGATCCCCTTCTCGCTGGTCGGCATCTTGCCGGCGCACTGGGGCATGGGGGCGTTCTTCACCGCCACCTCGATGATTGGCTTCATGGCGGGGGCGGGCATCGTCGTCCGCAACTCGATCATTTTGGTCGACTTCATCGAGCTCCGGCGGGCGCAGGGCCTACCCCTGCGGGAAGCGGTGATTGAGGCGGGCGCGGTGCGTTTCCGGCCAATGCTGCTCACCGCCCTGGCGGTGGTGGTGGGGGCCGGCGTGATCTTGGCGGACCCGATCTTCCAGGGCTTGGCGATCAGCCTGATGTTCGGCGAGATCGCCTCGCTGCTCATCAGCCGGATGGCGGTGCCGGTGCTGTACTTCATGGCGAATCGGCGGGAGGGCGCGGCGTGAGCGGCTGGATCCAGGTGGTCCTCGGCGTGGCGTTGGCCTATGGGGCGTGGCGCTTGTACCGCCTGCTCCGGCCGGGGGTAGAACCAGCCGAAGCGGCGCGCGCGGTGGCGGCGGGCACGGCGGTGGTTGTCGACGTGCGCGAACCGGACGAATGGGCGGCGGGCGTGGCGGAGCCGGCGCGGTTGCTGTCACTGAGCGACCTGCAGGGGGCGCGGCGCCAGTGGGGTCCCTTTTTGGCGGAGCACCGGGGGCGCCGACTGCTGCTCTATTGTGCGGCGGGTGGACGTTCCGGGCTAGCCGTCTCGATCCTGCGGCGCGAGGGCTTCGCGGCGGACAACCTTGGTTCCTTCCACCGCTGGCGCGCGGCGGGATTGCCGGTCCGCCGCCCGTGAGCTGACCGCGGAGGGGAGGTGGTCGTGGAAGAATGTGGCCGCGGCTGGAGCCGCGGATGCGGACAGGAACGCATTCCGCTACAGCCAAGAATGAAAGCCCCGCGCCGGCGGGCGGTGATGCCCTTCCGTCCTGATCCCCGGCTGCCGCCGCGGCAAAAGCAGTGACGGCGCGACCGCCGGGTGCGGTCATCGGACGAACGTGCCCGCGGCCTGAGCTTCAGCGCGTCGCGCCGGGCGGCGGCTCGAACCATTCGCCGCGCAGCCAGTCGACGATCAGGCCGAGCTCGCCCGGGGTGATCACCTTGTCCTCGCCGAAGAGCGGCATCCGGTCGTTGCGGTCGCCGTAGAAGCGGGGATGCGCGGCGTTGCCGATGAACGCCACCAGCCAGTCGCGCGAGCCGTAGCCGGTGAGGTCAGGGCCAACGGCGTCGCCGGTGCCGCGGAACACGTGGCAGTCGGCGCAGTTCATCCGGGGGCCGACCAGCGCCTCCCGCCCCTGCGCGATCAGCGCCTCGTCGCGCCGGTCCACCTCGCGCTGCGCCTTGAGCCCCGCTTCCGCCGAGAGGGCGGTGATCGTCAGCTCGAGCAGCTTGCGATCCTCGGGCCCGTACTCGGCCACGTCTTCCTGGACGTACTTGACCATCTTCCCGGTCTTAAACTTGGTCCCGCCGAAGTAATGGGGCGTGGCGACGCGCGCCGGATCCAGCAGGCCGGCGAGCCACTCGCGGCTGGCGAAGCCCTTCAAGTCCGCCGCGGACGCCGCGTCCTTGGGCTGGCCGCCGAGGCCGTCATGGCCGTCAAAGCGGTGGCAGCTCGCACAATGCCGTGCGAACAGTTTCGGGCCCTGAGTGAGGGGATCCTCGCGGAGCAGCGTAACGGCTCCGGTCGCTGGGATTCCAGCGGGGGAACGCGCGAGCTCGACGACGCGCCGGGCCTCGCGTTGCGCGGCGGCGACGGCGACCGCGTGGTCGGGGTTGGCACGGTCCTCGGCGAGGGCGAGCCAGGTGAGCCAGCCGGAGCCGGCGAGGACGATCCACAGGAAGGCAACGTTGAAGCGGTGGCCGAGGCGCCAGTTGCCGATGAACGGCATCGCCGCGAGCAACGCCATCAGGAGGCCGGGGATGACAATCGCGCCCCAGACCTCGGTGCCGCCGGGGAAGTACTTCAGGAATTCGAACAGGAAGAGGAAGTACCACTCGGGCCGCGCGGCGGGGAACGGTTCCGAGGGGTCGGCG
>JBEDEF010000060.1:0-4477 GCA_041175845.1 Verrucomicrobiota bacterium | reverse complement strand
GCCTCAAGATCTACGCTGACTCCGGCCCCGGCCTCTCCACTCCGCTACCCCTCGTCAAGGCCGTCATCTCCGCTCTCCGTCGCCGCGGGTTTGAGAACGGGGATATCTTCCTCGTTGGCCTCAACGCCCTCCGGCTCCGGATGACGGGCTACCTGCCGTCGCTCGTCTCCGGCCGGACGCCCTTCTCCGGCAATCCCGTCTACGTGCTCGAGTCCGGCCGCTTCTATGACCCGGTCTGGTTCTACGACTCGCCCCTGCCGCAGCGCTTCGACCCGATTTTTGCGCAGGAACAGACCAAGGGGGTCTCGCCGGATACGACCAAGGACCAGGATCGGAAGAGTTTCCTCGCCACGCCGTTGTTTCTGGAGGCCGATTTCTGGATCAACCTGCCCGTCTACACCGATCACCCGACGCTCGGCATCAACGGCGCGCTGGTCAACGCGACGCTCTGGAATGCCTCGAACACGGCGCGGTTCTTCCGCTCGCCCGCCAACGCTCCGGCCGCCGTCGCCGAGATGAGCGCCATCCCCGAACTGCGCCAGACCTGGGTCTTCACCCTCGCCAGCCTCCAGCACTACCAGTTCGTCGGCGGCCCCTTCTTCAATTCGCTCTACACCGTCTCCGAGCCGCTGCTCTGGCTGAGCAACGACCCGGTGATGCTCGATTCCCTGGTGCGCGACCGCATCAACGGCCACCGGAAGAAGCAGGGTTTCGAGCCGGTGGACGAGGAGATCCGCACCTTGGAGTTCGCGGAGACGCTCGGGGTCGGCTCCACCAAGACGGCCCAGGCTCGGATCCTGAGGCTCGACTGAGCCACTTCCCGCTTGCGGCCAACCGCGCGCCGCGCCCTCTTTTCCACGCTCCGCATGTCCTCCGCTGCCTATCTGCCCTTCCTCCTGCAGGCCGGTCTCGCCGCCCTCATTACGGGGACCGTTATCGGCGCGAGCCACCTGCTGGGCCAGCGCTTCCGCAAGAACGCGATCAAGGACTCGGCCTACGAGTGCGGCGTGGCCGGTGGCGGTCTCCCCCACACCCGCTTCCCGGTGAAATTCTACCTCACCGCCCTGCTGTTCATGCTGTTCGACCTCGAGGTGGTGATCCTCATCCCGGCCACCTTCGTCTACCGCGAGTTCCTCGCCGCCCACATCCCCGTCCTCGGCCCGCTCCTCTTTTTCCTCGGCGTGCTCGTCCTCGGCCTTGTCTATGAGGTCCGCAAGGGCGCGCTGGAGTGGGAGAAGTGAGCGGCCGGCCCGGCCCCCGGCCTCGACCGATGCGTCTCGAGAAGATCCTCGCCCGCAGCCGCATCATCGACGTGCGCAGCCTCGATCTCGAGGGTGCCCTGCAGGAACTGCTCGCTACTTGCGTCGGCAAGTTCTCCGACCTTAAGCCCGACGCGCTGCTCCGCGGCCTCCTCGCGCGCGAGGGTACGATGACGACCTACCTCGGCCACGGCGTCGCCCTGCCGCACGTCCGCGTCCGGATGCCGCGCCGCTACGTGCTCGCCATCGGGCGCAGCCGCGTGGGCATCCGCCACGACGGCGCCCTCGGGGACGAACGCGTCCACCTCATCGTCATGCTGCTGGCGGGCGAATCCGCCCGCGATTACCTCCAGGTGCTCGCGGCAATCGCGCGCCAGGTGAAGGAAAAGGACCTGGTCGACAACCTGATCAATGCGCCCGACCTCGACGCCTTACACGAGCTGCTGGTCGGCGGCTTTGTCGGGCTGGGCGCGGTCGAAGCCCGCCAGAATCGCGTTAATCGCCTCCTCTTCCGCCAGGCGGAGCTGGTCGCGAGCGGCGCCGGTTGCAGCGCGATCATGATCTTCGGGGATACGTTTGTGGGCGGCCTCCAGCCCGGGGTACTCCGCTCGAAGCTGAAGACGATCCTCGTCACTCGTTCTGCCCTCGAGTTGGGCGATCCGGGGGAAGAGCGTTTCCACGAGACGCTCCAGGTGCGTTCATTCTCCAAGCAGCGGCTCGCCCAGCTGCGCAGCGCGATGCTGGTCGCGCTCACCCGCGGCGTGGTCACGTTCCGCGACCGCATCTGCTGCATCGGCGGGATCACGGGCAGCAACCAGTTCGACACCCTCGTGGTGGTCGACATTGAGCGCGAGTTCCAGACGCTCCTCACCGGCTCGACCGCTGATCTGCTCCCGTCCGACGTGAAGCCGGAGGTGCTGGAGCGCGTGATCGCGGTCGCGACGGAACTGGCGGTCGAGGGCCGCGAGGGCCGGCCGGTCGGCTGTCTGTTCGTGGTGGGCGACAGTGAGCGCGTCGGCGGACTGTCCAAGCCCCTCGTGCTCAATCCATTCTACGGCTACAAGGAGGAGGACCGGAACATCCTGAACCCGTTCATGGATGAGACGGTGAAGGAGTTTTCCTCGATCGACGGCGCGTTCGTGATCCGGGGCGACGGGGTGGTGGAGTCCGCCGGGTCGCTGATCCAGGCGACGGCGCCCGGCCACGACCTGCCCAGCGGCCTCGGGGCCCGCCATGCCGCGGCGGCGGCGGTCAGCGTGGCTGCCAACTGCATCGCGATCGTCGTCTCCTCCAGCACCGGGCAGGTCACGCTGTTCCGGCGCGGGGTGATGCTGCCCCTGACGGAGAAACGGCGCTGAGCCGCCTGCGGGCTTGCCAGCGCCGGCCCCGGGCGGTGCCCTCGGGGATGGCCATCCTCGGCTCCTTCGCCACCGTCCGCTCGCAGGTGCCCGCCACGCCGGGTTTCGCCGCCGCGGTGGCCTACGTGGACGCCCTGCTCGTCCCCGGCTCCGCGGGTCGGGCGCGGCTCACGGCGCTCCCACCCGGCACGTCCGCCCGCGTCGAGCTCGGGGGAGGCGTCTTCGCGATGGAGCAGGCGTATTTCACCAAGCTGCGCGCCGAAGGATTCTTCGAGTCCCACCGCCGCCACATTGACGTCCAGGTGGTGGTGGAGGGCGAGGAGGCGATGGAGGTGATCGACGCCAGCCGGATCACCCCGGCGGGCGCGTTTCAGGAGGAGCGCGATTTCCAGGCCTATCCGCCCGCCACCGGGACGCTGGTCGCGCGCTTCGGTCCGGGCGACGTCGCGGTGTACTTTCCCACGGACGTCCACCAGCCGGGTTTGCGCGCCGGCGAGGCCCCGGTGCTGGTCCGCAAGACCGTGGTGAAGGTGCCCGTCGCCTAAGGCCGCCGCGCCCACGCCGCTCCGGGCGATGAACTACCGCCACCAATTCCACGCCGGGAACTTCGCCGATGTGGTGAAGCACGCCCTGCTGGTCGCCTTGGTGCGGGCGCTGCAGCGCAAGGACAAAGGCTGTCTCCTCCTCGACACCCACGCGGGCCGCGGCCGGTACGACCTCGCCGCCGCTGCCGCCGGGGACTCGCTCGCCCGCCGCCCGGAATGGCCGGACGGCGTCGGCCGGCTCGCCGGGGACGCCGCGGGAATGGAGCCGCTGGCGGACTACCTCGGTCTGGTGCGGGATTTCGACCGCGGGCAGGGCAACCTCGGTCCGGAGCCGCGCTTCTATCCCGGGTCCCCGGGGTTGCTGCGCGCGCTGCTGCGGCCGGCGGACCGGCTGGTGCTGGTGGAGCGCCACCCCGCGGAATGCGATGCCCTGCGCGCGTTCGCGGCGGGCTGGCCGCGCACGGAGGTCCGGGAAGGGGATGGGTACGCGCTCCTGCGGGCGCTGCTGCCCCCGCCCGAGCGCCGCGGCCTCATTTTGCTGGATCCGCCGTTCGAGGCCCCGGAGGAATTCGCGTGGCTCGCGGCCGCGGTGGGGGAGGGGTTGCGCCGCTTTCCCACCGGCGTCTTCGCCGCGTGGTATCCGCTCACCCAGCGCGCCCGGGTGGACGAGTTCCTCCACGCGGTCTCCGCCTTGGCTCCGCCGCCCTGCCTCACCGCCGAACTCACCGTCGCCGGCGAGTCCGCCGGGCTGAAGCTCCGCGGCTGCGGGCTCCTCGTGCTCAATCCACCCTGGGGCTTCGCCGCGGGCGCTCGAACTCTGCTGGACCTCCTCGCGCCCCGGCTCGCGCAGGCCCCCGGGGGCGAGGGCCGGCTGACGTGGTTGGTGCCGGATCGCTGAGCCTGCGGGAGACGTCGCGTCAGGGGCTTCCGTCCTGAGGCGTAATGCCCAAGGCGCGCCGTCGCCGGAAAGTGTGCGGCGTCCCACTTGGCCCTTGATCCGGCCCGGGCTGCGACTCAACCTGCGCCCACTTACCCCGGTCCACGACGGCTACCCCCGCCGCGGCCTGTCGGCGCCGATTCCGGTGCCGGTTCCCGGGCCCCTGCTTCCCCCATCCCCAACGTAAACTCCTCCTATGACCAGCACTACTCCGATCAGTAACGAAGGCACCGTGCCCAACGCCAGCCGGCTGTTGTGGGCGGGCTTCATGGCCATCCTCGCCGCCGGCGTCGGCTTCGCCCTCCGCGGCGGCATCTTCGGCGCCTGGGCCTCCGAATACGGCTTCACCGCCACGCAGCTTGGCGCCATCGGCGGCGC
>JBEDEF010000059.1:0-4974 GCA_041175845.1 Verrucomicrobiota bacterium | reverse complement strand
GTCACTTGCCCTTGCGGTCGAAAGCGGTGCGCGCGCCGCCTCCTGAATTTCGCCCAAGTGCCCATTACTTTCGTTTGCCGGACTACGCGGGGCAGGCGTTAGGGAGAGGGTCCCCTCCGCCATTGCAGGTTGCGCCGGGAGGCCTTTGATCGCGCTCCTTCCCCATGAACCTCCCCGTCTGGCGGCGCGCCGCCGTCGTTTCGCTTTTGCTGGCCGTCATCGGTGATGCCCGCGCCGCCGCGCCGGCCCGGTCCGCGCCCCCCAATGTCCTCTTCATCGCGGTCGACGACCTCAACGACTGGATCGGGCCGCTGCGGGGCCATCCGCAGGTGAAGACGCCGCACCTCGACCGCCTCGCCCGGCGCGGTGTCACGTTCGCCAACGCCCACTGCGCCGCCCCGCTCTGCAATCCCTCGCGCGCCGCGGTGTTCAGCGGCCTCCAACCCTTCCAGACCGGCGTGCTCGCCAACGACGGGGCGGCCATCCGCACGGCGCGGCCCGACCTGGTGTTGCTGCCCCAGCATTTCCAGCAGGCCGGCTACCGCACCTTCGGCACGGGAAAGCTGCTCCACCAGAAGGGAACGGGCTTGTACGAGACGGAGTTCTACCCTGAGCAGCGCTGGAGCCCCTTCACCCCCGAGGCGACCTCCTATACCGCCGCGGAATTACCCTCCAAGGGCTCGGCCAACCCGCAGCACCACACCGTGCTCAAGGGCCGCCCCGTCGTGCTCCCGCTCAACCGGATGCCGAGCGACCGCGCCGCGGACTCGCCCAACGGGGAATCCTTCGATTGGGGGCCGCTCGACGTGGAGGATGCCGACATGGGCGACGGCCAGATCGCCGACTGGGCCGTCCAGCGAATCCGCGAGCAGGCCCGGACGCCCGCCCAGCCGTGGTTCCTTGCCGTGGGGTTCTACCGTCCCCACATCCCGCTCTTCGCTCCCCGGAAGTACTTCGACCTGTATGCCGGCCTCGACATCCAGCTGCCCGCGGTCCGGGCCGACGATCTCAATGACCTGGGTGCCACGGGGCGCCGCTGGGCCCGCGATCCCGTCACCGCGGGTTCGCACGCCTCCGTCGTGAAGCACGACCAGTGGCAGGCCGCCGTGACCGCGTATCTCGCCTGCGTCTCCTTCATCGACGCCCAGGTGGGCAAGCTGCTGGCGGCGATCGACGAGGGTCCGGCCGCCGGCAATACGATGATCGTGCTCTGGGGGGATCATGGCTGGCACCTCGGCGAGAAGGAGCACTGGGGCAAGTGGACCGGCTGGCAGCGCTCCACGCGCGTGCCGTTGATCGTGGCGGCGCCGCAGGAGGGTGCGACCGCGGCCTTGCCGCGCGGGGTGGTCTGCGCCGCGCCGGTCAGCCTGATCGACCTTTACCCGACCCTGATCGACCTGTGCGGCGTGGCGGCGAGACCGGGGCTGGCGGGCGAGTCGCTGGGGCCGCTCCTACGGAATCCGGCCGCCGCGTCCGAGCGCCACGTGGTCACCACCTTCGATGTGGGCAACTATGCCCTCAGCGGCGCGCGTTGGCGCTATGTCCGCTATGCGGATGGCGAGGAGGAGCTCTACGATGCGGTGAACGATCCCCACGAATGGACGAACCTGGCGGGTCGGCCGGAGGTGCGGGCGGTCCAGCAGGCGATGGCGGCCAGGATTGCGGTCGTCGAGGCGAGCGCGGGCCAGTCCGCCAAGCCGGCGGGCCGGACGGGGCGGAAGAAGAAGGTCGAGGCGCCGTAGGCGGGGAGGGTTTGGCTAGCGGGTGACGGGATGACCCGTTGCCGCTGCGCCCCTCAGAGGTCGAACGTCGCCGTCAGGATGAACTGGCGCGGGTCGACGATGCGGTAGGCGTTGGGGGTGCCGTCGGGGTAGGCGCTGATCGCCTGGAGCCGGCCGTTCTCCTGCGCGTTGCGCACGTTGAGCTGCAGCGTGGCATTCACCTGCCGGAAGAGCTTTACCCGGTAGGCCGCGAACAGGTCCACGTACGCGCGCGGGTCGTCGTAGATCGGCCGCCGCGGATCGAGGGTGGTGATGACCGCGGGGAGCTGTTCGACGCCGTAGTAGCCGATCGCGCTCCGATCCTCCCAGCGCAGCGCGCCGCCCAGGGTGAGGCGCTTGACCCACTCGCGATCCAGACCGAGCCCGGCGAGCCGGTAACTCGTGCTCAGGTTGAACCGGTACTTGCGGATCTGCGGCCGGCTCTTGCCCTGGTTGGCCACCGCCACGTCGTAGGGCGTCTTCACGCTGGTGGCGAAGAATTGGGAGGGGGAATTCGTGCCGTTGTAGCGCTCGGTCCACCAAGGACGGTTGATCTCGGGGTCGATGATGCTGGTCCAGACGGGCATCCGGTCCGTGATCCACTGCGTGACCGCCGGCGACATCTTCGAATCGATGGACTCGTTCTGGGTCACGTTGAACCGGGTCGTCCAGTACGGGTTCGGATTCCAGTGCACCTCCAGCTCGATGCCCTTGGCGGTGACATCCTGGGTTTCGGCCACGAGCTCGTTCTGCACGCCCCGCGCCTCGGGCCGGCGGAAGAACGAGATGTCGAGCTTCGTGAGACGGGCGATTTCCTGATCGATCTGGTCCTGGGTCAGCGTGCGGCCCTGTGCCGCGGCGGCGTTGGTCACCCACGACTGCGCCCGCGTGGTGAGGTTGAAGAACTGGTTCCCGTTGGGGGAATCGAAGTCGAGGTTGCGGATGCGTTGCGCGATGATGCGCATGCTGCCGTTGCGCGAGTTGACCTGCGTCGTCTCGTACTGGTTTGCCCGCACGATCAGCTTCCCCTGGAAGAGGTTCAGCGAGAACCCGTAGTCCGTGCCGTGGCCGGTCGGGTCGGGCAGGGCTCCGAGGTAAAGGCCGACCGCGTAGCCCTGCGGCTGGAAGCTGTCCGACTTGTTGTAGTGCAGATGGAGCCACCGAGCCGGCTTCGCCACGACCCCAGCCGTCTTCGTCTTGCCCGCCGCCTTCACCCAGTCCGCCGGGTTGAGGGTAAACGTCGAGGCGTAGTCGAGCACGATGCCGTCCGGCGTCGCGTTGAACAGCGTCTGCCCGCGCTGCCGCTGGTCGCGCGTGTCCTGCCGCCAGCCGAACGTCGTGACGATGCGGTCCCGGAGGAGATGGCTCTGCAGGACGGCGCCCTGCGTCCGCAGGATCGCCCGGTCCCAGGTGTTCGTGGAGTCGTACCAATAGCCCGGCCCGAGCTTCGCGGGCTCGGTGACGAAACTGGGCGTCGCGGTGGCCGTGCCGGGATTGGTCCAGCCGCCCCAGCGGTACGCGTGGACGCCGGGGGTAAAATCCCGCGGGCCCTGGTCGGCGTTGTCGCCCTGGTTGTCACCCACGTAATAGCGGTAGTAGTTCAACGCGACGTTGGGCCGGACGAACTCGCGGGATTGGCCGGTCGGGGCGGGGTACCAGGAATGGTTCGAAAGGATGACGTCGCGCCAGATCGTCGTGCGCGAGCGGTTTTCCTTGAACTCGCCGTAGCCGAGGAGCTGCTGCATCCCGAGCCAGCGCAGGAGGCTCTTTTCCTGGCGCAGGTCGAGCCGGTAGGCGAGCTGGCCGCGGTACGTCTCGCGCTCGAAGGGTCCGCCCGCGATGCCCTTGGTGTTGAAGAAGCCGATGTACGGGCGGAGGAAGAAGGGATTCGGGCTCCCGTCGACCAGCCGTTCGTTGGCGTCGATGTGCAGGTAGCCGGTGGCGCCGGAACTGCCGGCGGTGCCGTAGAGGCTCCGGTTGTCGCGGCGGCCGGCCTCGCGGAAGTACCCGAGCTGGAGCGCGAGCAGGTTCCGCGGCGTGTCGAGGACGATCTGCTCGAGCTGCGCGTGGCTCGTGAGCACGGTCTCGTTGATCCGGTTCATCGCCGCGAGGTTGACGCGCTTCCAGTCGTAGATCGCCCGGCTCGTGACCGAGGGATCGCTCGAGAACAGCGGCTGGGTGGTCCGGATCTGCTCGGGCGTCGTGTTGACGAGGACGATGTTCTGGTTGCGGCCCTCCGGGGTGGCGGTGCTGCTGGTGCGGCCAGGTCCCCAATAGCCGATCGCGCCGTTCGTGTCGATGAAGAGGACCGACTGATCGCGGAGGCTGGCGCTGGTGAAGTACGGCGGCAGCGTGGTCGCGGTGAACGTGCCCGCCACGCGCCCGCCGTTGAGCTTCGCCGACGTGGTGACCGGATCCCACGTGGGCCGGCCGGCGTTGATCCAGCCCGTGATGGCGTCGCGCGGCGGCGTGGTGTTGGGACGGTTCCCCGTGAGGTGGTAGTAGAAGTGGGACGCCGTCAGCGTCGTGCCCCGGAACGGCTGGTAGCGGACCATCGCGTTCAGCCGCCGGGTGTCGGTGCCCGACGGCTTGCGGACGTAGCCGTCGTGCTGGAAGACGGCGCTGCCGCGGACGGCGAGCCGGTTGCGGATCAGGACGCGGTTGAGGTCGAGGTTAGCGCGGTAGCCATCGAAGCTGTCCCAGCGCAGCCCGACCGTCGAGCGGTGGCGCCCGAAGGTGGCGGACGCGGGCGCCATGTTCACGGTGCCGGCCGCGTTGCCGAGGCCGAAGACCGTCGAATTGGGCCCGCGGCTGATCTCCACGGCATCGATCATGGAGGGATCGATCGGCACGCGCCCGCTGGTCTCGAAGTTGGCGAACGAAAGGTTGGCCGCGCCGACGCCGCGGACGCGGTTGGCTCCCTGGGGATTGAGCGAGTTGTCGGTCGGGCTGCCATTGCGGTCGACCTCGAACTGCGTGTAGGTGCCGGTACCCTCGGTGCTCGCCTCGTAGAGGAAGATGTCGTTGATATCGAGCATCGCGAAGTCGGACATCTGCTCCTTCGTCACGACTGAGATCGACGAGGCGAGGTCCTCGACGCGGGAGTTGAGCCGCGTGCCGGACATCGTGGTCGACGCGTAGTAGCCGCGGCCTTCCGAGACGACTTCGAATGGTGAGAGCCGTACGGGCTCGGCGCCCCCGGGGGCCGTGGGGG
>JBEDEF010000058.1:0-4726 GCA_041175845.1 Verrucomicrobiota bacterium | reverse complement strand
GGGCGGCCTCCTTCCAGAGGCGGATCGGACCGAGGATCTGGGCGTAAGGGACCGCCTTCTCGGCGGCGGCGAGGGACGGGAGCAACGGAGTAGCCGCGAGGATCGCGGCGCAGGCGAGGAGGAGGCGGGGCATTTCTCGAGCACAGCTGGCCGTGGCCGCGGCCACAAGCCCGCGTCGTACGCAAAATCGGGTTGCAGCCCCCGGGGGGCGCTTCCTCACTCGGCCGGCCCGCGCATGGCGTTCAACCTCCAGAAAGTCCTCAAAGCCCTGCTCCTCTCTTCGAGCCAGCCGCTCGCGATCAAGGATATCCAGGCTGCCTTCACCCGGTTCCACGAGCAGCAGTTGCTGTCGGGGGTGGATCGCGCGCCGTCTCCGGAGCCCGCCGCGAGCGAGCCGGCGACGCCCGCGGCTGCGCCCGCGGCAGAGGAGGCGGCCGAGGTGGTGGTGGAAACGGCCGCGGGCGATCCCGAACTCTACGTCGATGTCCCTTCGCTGGTCACCGCGGCCCAGATCCGTGAAGCGATGGACGCGATCGCCGCGCAGCTGCGCGCCGCCGGCGACGGGCTGCTCCTGATCGAGGGCAACGCGGGCTACCGGCTGGTCACCGAGCCCCGCTTCGCGCGCTGGGTCCGGATTTTGCGGCAGGAGCCTCCCCCGGTGAAGCTCACGCAGTCCGCCCTCGAGACGCTGGCCGTGATCGCCTACCGCCAGCCGGTCACCCGCACCGAGATCGAGAACATCCGCGGCGTCTCCGCCGAGGCCGGGCTGAACAAGCTGCTGGAGCGGGACCTCGTCTACATCGTGGGCCGCGCCGACACCCCCGGGCGGCCGATCCAGTACGGGACCACCGACGACTTCCTCGAGTTCACGGGCATTAAATCCCTCGACGAACTGCCCGCCTCCGACGTGCTCTCTTCGCGGCAGATCGACGAATGGCTGCGCAAGTCGGAGAACGCCAAGGCGCCCGGCGACCTCGACATGGGCCTCCCCGACGAGCAGCTGCCGCTCGAGGCGCCGTTGCCGCTGCCGGCCGCGGAGGATCCTCCGCCGGCCTCCGCGGAACCGGAGCCGGCCGCGTCTGACGCCGAACCGACTGCTCCGCCCAACCCCGCCTCCGCCTGAAATGGACCTCGGCCCCATCCGCGACCAGATCGACCAGATTGACCACCAGTTGGTGGAACTCCTGAACCGCCGCCTCTCCCTCGCGGCGGAGATCGGCAAGGTGAAGCGGAACGCCGGCGGCCAGATCTACGTCGCGGAGCGGGAGGATGCCGTGCTGCGCAAGGTCACCGCGCGGAACCCGGGACCGATCCGCGACGAGGCGCTGCGCGCGATCTACCGCGAGATCATGTCCGCGGCGATCGCCCTCGAGAAGCCGCTGCTCATCGCCTACCTCGGCCCCGAGGCGAGCAACACCCACGCGGCCGCACTGCGGAAGTTCGGCGCCAGCGTGGGCTACCATCCGATGGCCTCCGTCGGGGATATCTTCACCGCGGTCGAGAAGGGGGAGACGGATTACGCCGTGATCCCGATCGAGAATTCGACGGAGGGTTCGGTGCGTGAGGCGCTCGACAGCTTCGTGGAGAGCGATGTGAAGGTGGTCGCGCAGGTCTACATGGAGATCAACCACGCGCTGATCTCAGCCGCCCCGCTCGAGGCGGTAACGCGGGTCTATTCGAAGGATCAGGCGCTCGCGCAGTGCCGACACTGGCTACAGCGGCACCTGCCGCACGCGCAGCTGGTGGACGCCCCCAGCACCTCCCGAGCCGTGCAACTCGCCCAGGCTGAGCCGGGGGCGGCGGCGGTCGCGGGCGAACTCGCGGCGGAGCATTACGGGGTTCCGGTGCTCGTGCGCAATATCCAGGACAAGGCCGACAACACCACCCGCTTCTTCGTGCTGGGCCGGCAGCCGTCGGGGTCGGCCGGCGCGGGCAAGGATCTCACGAGCCTGCTCGTTTCGCTCGGTGATGAGGCCGCCTCGCATTCCGGCGCGCTCCTGCGGATGCTGATGCCGCTCGCCGAGCGGGGGATCAATCTCTCGAAGATCGAGTCGCGGCCCAGCAAGCGCCGGCCGTGGGATTATTACTTCTTCCTCGACGTCACCGGGCACTACGAGGAGCCGGCGATGCGCGAGGCAGTGGCTGAGCTGCGCCGCTTCTGTCCGATGGTGAAGTGGCTGGGCAGCTATCCGCAGGTGGGTTGATGATCGCGCCCGCCGCGGGTGCCGGCGCTCAAGGGCGGCCCGGGGCCGTTTGCAGGCCGGCGGTGAGCGCGAGGAGCGCGTCGAGCATCTTTACGCTGGCCTCCGGCTCCAAGAGGTTGGTGCCCGGCCACGTCTCGTAGCCGCCGAGCGCGAAATGGCGCGGGGTGGGCAGGTAGCCAAAGTAGCCGTGGTTCAGCTCGACCATGAAGGAGCGGCGGAACGGGCTGCGGCGGCGGTACTCGAGGCCGGTCTCGGCGAAGGTCTCGCACGGGAAGGTACCGATCACCACGTCGCCGATCCGCAGGGCCTGCAGCGGGATGCGCGCCGGCGCGCGGGGTTCGGCCAACACCTGCACGCGCGCGGCGTAGGAGAGCCGCTGGACCCAGTCCGGGGTGGTCGCGAACCTGGCGCCCACGGGCACGTCGCCCTTGGCCACGCGCGGCGCGCGCGCCTCTGTCTCGCGCGCCCAGGCCACGAGTTCGGGCGGGATGGTCCGCCACGCTACCGGCAGTTCCTGGTAGGCGGCCGCGAGCGTGGGGGCGCGCTCCCAGCTGATGCCGGTGAGGGCCGCGTGCACGCGCCGGGCGACATCGCGCCCGACGAGGTTCATCTGTTCGGAGGGCTTCCGCGCGGGGCGCTTGGCGAGGCGGAAATCAATGTTGTTGATGTCTCCGCTCGTCCCGTTCGCGAGCAGGGCCACGCACGGCCTCGTTGCCTCCGGGTGCGCGGCCAGCCGCTCGAGTTCCCCGCAGAACACGCCGAAGTAATCCGCCGAGATGCTCCGGTTGCTGACACCCCCGACATAGTGGAGCGAATAGGCCGCGAAGACGGAAATGAGCGCGCCCGTGCCCGGTTCCCGCAGAGCGAGGAAGGATACGGTGGGATCGATCGGGCCTGCGGGTTCGACGAGGTCCGGGCTGCCGCCGGGCGGATTCATCTTCACCTTGTCCACCTGCCCGAAGGGGTTGGGCGGTGCCTTGCCCTCGCGCATCACCCAGCGGCGGTTGTGCACGTGCTCGGGGATGTCGACGGTGCCGAAGCCGAGTTCCGCCGGCCGGAGGGCGTTGAGGGCCCGGCGCACGCCGTCGGCGACGCGCGTCGCCACGAAGCGCTGATAGTCGTCCAGCGGCTGCTCCGCGCTGAAGCGGCTGGCGCCGAGCGCGCTGCCGGCGGAGTGCGTGTGGGTGCCGGCGACGAGCACGTGCGAGGGCGGGATGCCGGTGGCCGCCTCGATGAGCCGGCGGGCCTCGGTGCTGACGGCGTGGTGTAGTCCGAGCAGGTCGCAGATGACCAGGGCGAGGCGCGTGCGCCCGTCGTCGAGCACGAGGCAACGCGCGTGTAGCTCGTCGTGGATGTCCTGCGCGGGGAAGGGGGCGAAGCCGCCGACGATCGGGGTGCCCAGCGGCGGGGTGAGGTTGCTGGTGGCGGCGCCGGCGCGGAAGCCGGCGGGCGGCGTGGCGGCGCGGAGGCCGGGGAGCGTCGCGGCCAGGAGGCACGCGAGAAGCGCGAGGCGGAGGGGCATGGGCGGGGTGATGCGAGCCTCGCGTCGGGTCAGGCCGGCGGCGAGGCGAAAGCGGCGGTCCCGCCGCGGGATCAGAAGCGCTCGGCCATGGCCACCGCCTTGAAGAGCGCGGCCGCCTTGTTGACCGTCTCCTGGTACTCGGCCGCGGGCACCGAGTCGGCGACCACCCCGGCGCCGGCTTGGATGTGCACGTGCCCGTCCTTGAGCAGGGCGGTGCGCAGCATGATGCAGGTGTCGAGGTTGCCGTCGTAGCCGATGTAGCCGAGGGCGCCGGCGTAGCAGCCGCGGGGCGACGGTTCGCTCGCCGCGATGATCTGCATCGCCCGGATCTTCGGCGCGCCGGACACGGTCCCGGCTGGGAAAGTCGCGCGCAGCAGGTCGTAACCGGTCTTTCCCGGCGCGATGCGGCCCTCCACCTGGGAGACGATGTGCATCACATGGGAGTAGCGCTCGATCACCATCATCTCCGGGACCTGCACGGAGCCGTAGGCGCAGACACGGCCGATGTCGTTGCGGGCCAGGTCAACCAGCATCAAGTGCTCGGCGCGCTCCTTCTCGTCTGCCAGGAGTTCCCGCTCGAGCGCGGTGTCCTCCGCGGGGGTGGCCCCGCGGCGGCGGGTGCCGGCGATCGGCCGGATCTCGACCCGGTCGTCGGTCAGGCGCACGTGCACCTCGGGCGAGGCGCCGACCAGCGCGAAGTCCTCCGCCTCGAGGATAAACAGGTAGGGCGAGGGATTGACGGTGCGCAGGGCCCGGTAGAGATCGAGCGCCGGCCGGGTGAAGGGCCGCGAGAACCGCTGGGAAGGCACGAACTGAATGATGTCCCCGGCGCGGATGAATTCCTGGCCGGCCGTGACCGCTGCCTCGAAGGCCGCCGGCGTGAAGTTACCCGGCGGGATCTGTACCGGGCCGGGATCGACCACCGGGGCCGGCGCGAGCGCGCGGGGATGGCGCAGCAGCGCGTGCAGTTCCCGCAGTTCCTGCACGGCGGCGTCGTAGG
>JBEDEF010000057.1:0-3430 GCA_041175845.1 Verrucomicrobiota bacterium | reverse complement strand
GTTTCAAACCGCTCCCAATCCGCGTCGCGGCGTGCGGTACGCATCGGCCTGCCGCGGGTCCGTGGATCGGCTGGCGCGAGGAGGTCGCGGTGCGCCGCCGTTATTTCCCGCTCCACCGGTCACTTCCGTGGGACGCGCTCGGCCTCGCGCGGGCGGCGTGGCGCGGCCTGCTCCCGGGGCGCGGCTAGCGGGTGGACCCCTTTGGTGCCCGCGGGGGGTACCGGCGGCTTCCCATTTTCCTCTGGCGTTGCCGTCCGCGCGCCCGGTGCGAAGGCTCCGACCTATGGTCAAGTTCGCCCTCTCCCTGCTGGCCGCCACGACCGTCCTGAACGCCGCCCCCGTGCCGCCCCCGCGCGACCTCACGGCCCTCTTCGCGGCGAACGCGGAACGGCTTGGCCCCGTCCTGCGCGACCCCGCCGCGCACCGCGTGCAGGTCCTCGTCGCCGAGCCGGTGCTCCTGCCCGATGGTACGCTTGGCGTGCGGCGCAGCACCTACGGTGATCCCGCGAGATACTTCTACCCTGCCAGCACGGTGAAGCTCAGCGCCGCGGTCGCCGCCCTGCTCGAGCTCAACGCGCGCAACGCCCGCGACGGCACCGCCTGGGGCCTCGCCACCCGCCTCCGCGTCGAGCCCCGTTTCCCCGGCGACCGTCGGATCGACACCGACGAGACCAACCGCGAGGGCGGCGCGCTCACCGTCGGGCACTGCATCCGCCGGATCTGCCTCGTCAGCGACAACGCCACGTTCAACCACCTCTACGAGCTCGTCGGGCACCGTCGGCTCAACGAGGTGATGTGGGAGGCCGGCTTCACCTCCTTCCGCCTCCACCACCGGCTGGCCGAGCCGCGGCCGGACGCCGAGCAGCGCCAGCACCGGCCGGTCGTCCTGGAACAGGGCGTCGCCACGCTGCGCCTCGCGCATCCCGACAGCACGCTGCCGCTGGTGAACGACCTCTGGACGGACCAGCGTCTCGGCGTGGCGCGGATGGAGGGCGGCCGCCGGATCGAGGAACCGCTCGCCTTCGACACCAAGAACGCGGTCCGCCTGCAGGACCTGCAGGACCTGCTGCTCGCGGTGGTGAAGCCGGAGCTCCGCACCGGCCGCGTGGGGTTCCCCGGCTTGACGGTGGAGCAGCGGGCTTTCCTCGTGCGCGCGCTGGGCGAGTATCCGCGCGAGTCGGCCAATCCGGTCTACGACCCCGCCAAGTACCCAGACGATTACGTGAAGTTCGTCCTGCCGGGACTCGCGCGGGTCATCCCCGCGGCGCACCTGCGGATCTACTCGAAGGTCGGCTGCGCCTACGGGAACTCGATCGAGAACACGTGGATCGAGGACACGCGCACCGGCCGGGGCTTCGCGCTCGCCGCCGTGGTGTACACCAATCCCGACGGCGTGATGAACGACGACCAGTACGCTTACGAGACGCTGGCGTGGCCGTTCCTCGCCGCGGTCGCCGAGGTGGTGGCGCGTGCCGTGTGGGCGCCCTGAGGCTGGGGGTTGGTTGTGGCCGCGGCAGTTGCCGCGGATTCGCTGGCTTTCGGTTGGTGTAGCCGGGGCGTGCCGCCCCGGTGCTCACCGCCCGAAACGCCATCCGCTCCTGCCTCCCGATTGAAGCGCGCAGGCTGCGCTGGAAGCAGGGCGTTCCCGCCGTCCGGGGCAAGATGCCCCGGCTACATCGAGCCGCTGTCCGACGGTTCCAACGAGGGTAAGCTTTTGCGGCTCATCCGCGGCTGCAGCCGCGGCCACATCCCAGGCGCGGCCGCCGCGCAGACGACGCGGCCGGCTCAGGCGCCCGGGGGCGGGTTGCCGGCCGCCTGCACCTTGCGGCGGAAGATGGCGTTGCCGTTGGTGACGTAGAGGTAGCCCAGTCCGGGGCCGGACAAGGTGCAGCTGGTCAGCGGCTGGTCGGGCTGGGGCTTGGTGAGCACGCCGCAGAGGCGGCCGGTCGGGTCGAAGACCTGCACGCCGAGCGGACTCGCGACATACCAGCGGCCCGCGGTGTCGCTCGTCATCCCGTCCCCGCCCGAGGCCTTCCGGTACGGCGGCGGCTGGTTGAACTTGAACTCGCCCTTCGGATCGATCGGGCGGCGCAGGGTCATGTAGGGCGCCCGCGCGTCGAGGGTGCCGTCCGGCTGCACGCGGTAGACCTGCACGTGCTCCCCGCCCGCCTCGCTCACGGCCAGCGTGTCGTGCCGCGACGACAGGGTGATGCCGTTGGGGTTGGCGAGGCCCGTGTCGGCCGCGCGCTTCTCGCGCGTCCGCGGATCGAGGAAGGTCACCTGCTTCTTGGCGGTTTCCGTGAAGAAGAGGGGGCCGCGTCGGGTCACCGCGAGGTCGTTGGGTTGGACGTCCTCGGCGAGGACTTCGATCGCGCCGGTGGCGGGCGTGAGCGCGATCAGCCGGCGCTTGGCGCCCTGGCCGGCGTAGAGCCGGCCGTCGGGGCCGAACTTCATCCCGCTCACGCCCTCCTCGCTGAGGCGGGTGCGGGTGCCGTCGGGGGCGATCCGGTAGATGCCGGCCGCCGGCGGGCGCATGTCCGAGTAGTAGAAGTTGCCCGCGGCGTCGGTGCAGGGCGCGTCGGCGAAGGCGAGGCCGTCGACCACCTTGGTCCAGCCCTCGCCCTCGATGAGCAGGCGGTGGAGGGTGAAGTCGCTGGCGAGGTCACCCTTGGTCACGATCTCCGGGCGGTGGGTCTCCGCGCGCCAGAGCCAGCGCAGGGCCTCGGGGAAGAGGCTGCCGCCGTGATCGGCGTTGTGGCCGTAACCCTCCGCGTAATCGAAGCGCACGTCGTAGCCCATGTAGCGGAGCGCGGCGTGCATCTGCTGGTTGGCGAGGGGCCAGTTGCCGTACGGGTTGTCGAGGTCGCCCGAGGCGTCCTCAAGGTAGATGCGGAGGGGCTTGCGCTCGGTCTTGCGGATGAGGGAGGGGTAGGCGTCCCCGCCCGCGAGGTGGACGAAGCTCCCGATGGTCGAGAGCACCTTGCGGAACTGGTCGGGCCGCTCCCAGGCCGCGGTGAAGGCGGCGATGCCCCCGCTGCTGGAGCCGACGAGCGCGCGGCGCTCGGGATCGGCGGAGAACGGATGGGTTTTGGCGACTGCGGGGAGGATCTCCTCGAGCAGGAAGCGGGCGTAGCGGTCGCCGAGGGAGTTGTACTCGAGGCTGCGGTTGCTGGGGCTGCCCGGCCGCTTCGGCGCGCCTTTTGACGGGTCGTGGCCCGGATTGATGAAGATCGCGAGGGTGACGGGCATTTCCCCGCGGGCGATGAGGTTGTCGAGGACGACGGGCGCGCGCCACTGGCCGGTGGGGCGGAGGTAATTCGCCCCGTCCTGAAAGATCATCAGCGCGGCGGTGCCGTCGGGCTTGTACTGGGCGGGCACGTAGAGCCACCAGTCGCGGGTGGTGCTGGGAAAGACCTGCGACGCCCAGGCG
>JBEDEF010000056.1:0-2830 GCA_041175845.1 Verrucomicrobiota bacterium | reverse complement strand
CTCCGCAACAGGCCCTGCTGCGCCGCTGGATCGAGCAGGGCGCGCGCTACGAGACGCACTGGGCCTATGCCGCCCTCGAGCGGCCCGCCGTTCCCGCGGTTCCGGGTGCCGCGCACCCAATCGACGCCTTCATCCGCGCCCGCCTCGCCACGCAGTCGCTCCCGCCCGCTCCCGAGGCGGACCGCGCGCGGCTGCTCCGCCGCCTGGCGCTCGACCTGACCGGCCTGCCGCCCACGCCCGCGGAGACGGCCGCCTTCCTGAACGACACCGCCCCGGGGGCCTATGAGCGCCAGGTGGAGCGCCTGCTCGCCTCGCCGCGCCACGGGGAGCGCCTCGCCGTGTGGTGGCTGGACCTCGCCCGCTACGCGGACACGGTGGGGTTCCACGGCGACCAGAACCAGCGGATCTTCCCGTACCGCGACTGGGTGATCAACGCCTTCAACACCAACCAGCGCTTCGACGCCTTCACCCTCGAGCAGCTGGCCGGCGACCTGTTGCCGAACCCGACTCCGGCCCAGCGCGTCGCCACCGGCTACAATCGCCTCAACATGATGACCCGTGAGGGCGGGGCGCAGCCGGCGGAGTATTTAGCCAAGTACGGGGCGGAACGCGTGCGGTCCGTCTCCGCGGCGTGGTTGGGCAGCACCTTCGGCTGCGCGGAGTGCCACGACCACAAGTTCGACCCGATCCTCGCGAAGGATTTCTACCAGCTGCAGGCCTTCTTCGCCGATGTAAAGCAGTGGGGGGTGTACGCGGATTACGGTTACACCCGGAACGCCGACCTCGCGGGCTTCAACAACGACTACCCGTTTCCTCCGGAGATCGAGGTCGAGAGCGCCTACCTGCAGACGCGGCACCGCCGGGCCGAGGAACGCCTGCGCGCGCACGCCGCCGAGCTGCGCCAGACTGCCCCGCCTGCGGCGGTCGCGACTTGGGCCGGCACCGCCGCTGCCTTCCTCGAACGCCATCCGGACGGCTGGCAGATCCCCGCGCCGGCGGCGGCGATCCTCCGCGCCAACAAGCCGCTCGCCAACGCGGCGGTGCGGCTCGGGGACGATGGCTTCGCCTTCCCGGAAAAGCCCCTCGCGCGCAACGACACCCTCCAGCTTACGCTGACCCCGGGCCCCGGCCCCTTCGCCGCGGTGCGGGTGGAGGTCACCGCCGGGAGCGGGGGCGCGTTCGCTGGCACCGCCGCCAAGAACCGCGGGACGTTCCGGCTCACGCTCAGCCGGCGGGACGCCGCCGGCGCGACGCGGCGCCTCCCGATCGTCCACGCCGAGGCCGCGGCGAAGGATCGGCGTTACAAGGATGGCGAGGAGGTCATCGGGGTGACCACGGGTTGGAAGCTGCCCGCCCTAGCGGAGGGGCAGACGGTCGCCGCGGTCTGGCTGCTCGAGACGCCGGTGGCGCTGGCGGAGGGCGAGGCGCTGGTCGCGGTTTTGGCGGGAGATGTCGCATTACCGGTGCGGATTGCCGTCAGCCCCTTCGGGGCCGGGGAACCGTTGGCGGCGGCGGCGCCGGCGGTGTTGGCCGCGCTGCGGCGGCCCGACGCGGAGCGCACGGCAGAGGAGCGGGCGGTGCTGGCGGAGGCGTGGCAGTTCAGCGCGGCGCCGAGTCGGGAATCGGTAGCGCGGTACCACGAGCTGGCCGCCGCGTGGCGCGAGACCCGAGGCGGGCGCGCGTGGTCGCTCGTCACCGAGGCCGTCGAACCGCTGCCCGTCCGCGTGCTGCCGCGGGGCAACTGGCTCGACCAGAGCGGACCGCTGGTCCTGCCGGCGACGCCGTCCTTCCTGCCGGGGCGGCGCGAGAGCTCGCCCGACCGGCGGCTGACACGCCTCGATCTGGCGCAATGGATCGTCTCGCGAGACAACCCGTTGACGGCGCGCACGGTGGTGAATCGCCTCTGGGCGATGTATTTCGGCACGGGCCTGAGCGCGGTGGTCGACGATCTCGGCTCGCAGGGGGAGCCGCCGTCGCACCCGGAGTTGCTCGACTGGCTGGCGACCGAGTTCCGCGATGGAGGGTGGGACCTGCGGCAGCTGATCCGGCTGATCGTGACGAGCGCGACCTATCGCCAGAGCAGCGCGGGCCGGCCGGAGCTGCGCGAGGCCGATCCGGCGAACCGCCTGCTCGCGGCCCAGCAGCCGCGGCGCCTGGAGGCGGAGTTCGTGCGCGACAATGCGCTGTTCATCGCCGGCGTGCTGAATGTGGCCGAGCTGGGCGGCCCCAGCGTGCGGCCGTACCAGCCGGCCGGTCATTATGCCCAGCTGCAATTCCCGGATCGCGACTATGCCGCGAGCCGGGAGGAGGAGCAGTGGCGCCGCGGCGTGTACATGCACTGGCAGCGCACGTTCCTGCACCCGATGCTGGCGAACTTCGATGCCCCGGCGCGCGATGAGTGCGCGGCGCAGCGCGTGGTGAGCAACACCCCGCAGCAGGCGCTGACGCTCCTGAACGATCCGACCTTCGTCGAGGCGGCGCGGCTGTTCGCGGCGCGGTTGCTGGGCGAACCGGCTGCGGGTGACGACGCGCGGTTGGCGCGGGCGTTTCAGCTGGCGGTCGCGCGGGACCCGCGGGAAGCCGAGCGCGGCGGCCTGCGGACGCTCCTCGCGGCGCAGCGCGAGCATTACCGGGGGCAACCGGAGGAGGCGCGCAAGCTCCTCGGGGTGGGCTTCGCGCCTACGCCGACGGGCGATGCCGCCGAGCACGCGGCCTGGACGCAGGTCGCGCGGGTGATCCTGAACCTGCAGGAGACCATCACCCGGTATTGAAGCCCCCCGCGTTCTAAACTTCCCCTTTCCGCTGATGGACCCCATTGCCCACGCCCTGA
>JBEDEF010000055.1:0-2552 GCA_041175845.1 Verrucomicrobiota bacterium | reverse complement strand
GGCGAGGTCGCGCGGCGAGGTGAGGTCCCCGTCCTCGATCCGGCGGCTGGAGGGCGGCAGGCCATGGGGGGAGCGGAAAAGCGTCTGGGTGAGCCCCAGTTCGCGGGCTCGGGCATTCATCAGCCCGACGAAGGCCTCCCGCGAGCCGGCGAGATGCACGGCCAGCGCGACCGCGGCGTCATTGGCCGAGGCGATCATCAGCGCGTGGAGGAGGTCCTCGACCGGGAAGGCCTCCTTCTCGGCAAGGTACACTTGGGAACCGCCAGTGCGGGCGGCCTCCGCGGTGGTGCTCACGGGGGTCTGCAGGGTGAGGTCCCCGCGCCGGAGGCGGTCGTGGACGACGAGGAAGGTCATCAGCTTGGCCACGCTCGCCGGTGGACCGCGGTAGTCGGCGCGGTCCGCGAGGAGAGTGCGGCCGCTTCCGGCGTCGAGTACGATCGCACCCTTGTAGGCGGTGGCGTCCGCGGCGGCCCCCTCTGGCCGGGTGGGGGTGGAGCGCCGGTTCTCAGCGGCGCGGGCGGCCCACGGCACCGCGGCGCCGAGGAGCAGCTGCAGGCAGGAGCGACGAGACAGGGACATGGCGCGAGCAAGGCCAAATTGGCCGGGGCGGCGAGCCGAATTCCGGGTGCCGCAGCGGGGACTTGCGCCCGCCACGCGCCGCGGGTGTGTTGACGCCGGAACTTCCGCCTTCGCTTCGTTTCCCTACGCCCGCCCATGTCGCTTCGCCGTCTTCCTCCCGCCGTCGCTCTGCTCGCGCTCCTGAGTCCCGCCGTCCTGCGGGCCGAGAGTTATTCCGTGACCACGTTCGCCGGCACGTCGAACGTCGCTGGCGGCGCTGACGGGGCGCCCGGCACCTTCAATTCCCCGTATGGCCTCGCGGTTGATGCGTCCCGCAATTTGGTGGTCGCTGACACCATCAACAATACGGTGCGCCGGATCACCCCGGGCCGTGTGGTGTCCACGCTGGCGGGCACGCTGGGGCAGCCGGGTTACGTCGACGCTACGGGCGCCGCCGCGCGCTTCAACTTCCCGGTGGGTGTCGCGGCGGACGGGGCGGGCAACGTGCTGCTCGCGGATGCGCGGACCTTCACGATCCGCCGGGTGACCGCGGCCGGCGTGGTCGCCACCTTTGCGGGTGCGGGCCTGCAGGCGGGGACGACCGACGGACCTGCCGCTTCCGCCCGTTTTCTGCTCCCTTACGGCGTGGCAGTGGACGGCGCGGGCAACGCCTACGTGGCGGAGGGAGGCACTCACGTGATCCGCCGGATCAGCGCGGCGAGCGTCGTCACGACCCTGGCGGGCACGGCCGGAGCGTCTGGCTATGCCGACGGAGCGGGCCCGAGCGCCCGGTTCAACGTGCCATGGGGCATCGCCGTGGATGCGGCGGGGACGGTGTACGTGGCAGACAGCGAGAACCACGTGATCCGCCGGATTTCGCCGGCTGGTGTGGTGACCACATGGGCGGGGCAGAGTGGGGTGACCGGCTATGCCGATGGAGCAGGCGTGGTCGCGCGCTTCCAGCAACCGCGCGGTTTGGCGGTGGATGCGGGGGGTAATCTGTTTGTGGCGGATCACGGCAACCACACCGTGCGCCGCATCTCGGCGGCAGGCGTCGTCGAAACCATCGCGGGTTCGCCGGGCATCACCGGGGACGCCGACAGCGTGGGGGCGGCGGCGCGGTTCTATTACCCGGTGGCGGTGGCGGTGGACGGCAACGCGGTGTACATCGCGGATTCCGGCAACAACCTCATCCGGCGGGCGGTGCCGGCGAGCGCGGCGGCGCTGCCGGTGATCTCGATCCATCCGGTGGAGCAGCAGGTCGCCGTGGCGCAGCCCGTCACCTTCCGGGTGGTCGCGAGCGGCGGCGGGCTCACGTACGCGTGGTTTCGGAACGGCTTCGCGATTCCGGGGTCCACGGCGGCCACCTACACCCTGGCGGCGCCGACGGTGGAGGACGAGGCGTCCTACCGGGTCCGCGTGACCGGTCCCGGCGGGGCGGTGGACAGCGAGCCGGCGGCTTTGACCGTGTGGCCGGTGGGGACGGCCGGCGTGGCGATCACCGCGCGCCCGCTTGGGCAGTCCGTTGCGGTGGGCGAGGCGGTGAATTTCACGGTCACGGCGAGCGGCACGAACCTGAGCTACCAGTGGCTGCGCAACGGTGCCGGCCTCGCGGGGGCCACGCGGGCGACCTACGCGCTGGCCGCCGCGCAGACGGCGGACGCGGGGGTCTACGGAGTACGGGTGAGCGCGGGCACGGTGTCAGAAACGGCCTTCGCGAAGCTGGTGGTCGGAGGCGTGAGCGGCGGAGCGGTGACCCTGTTGAGCGAGCCGGTAGGCCGCAGCGTGGCGGCCGGGCAGGCGGTGACCTTCAGTGTGCAGGCGAGTGGGGCGGGGCCGTTTACCTATCAGTGGTTCAAGGATGGCGCGGCGCTGGCGGGCGCGACCGCGGCGGCCCTGACCTTGCCTGCGGCCCAGGCGGCGGATGCCGGCACTTACTCCGTGCGGGTCAGCGCGGGCACGGCGTTTGTTGTGAGCTCCGGTGCGCTCCTGAC
>JBEDEF010000054.1:0-3700 GCA_041175845.1 Verrucomicrobiota bacterium | reverse complement strand
GGACCACGGCGGACCGGGCCGGGGCCGACGTCTCGCCCGCGGCCGGCGGACCCGGCCGCGCGGCGTCCGCCGCATGGCAGGCCACGCAGCCGACGGCGTGGTAGAGGGCGCGGCCGGCCTCGACCGAGCCCGCGGGCGGCGCCGGTTCCGGGCGCGGCCGACCCAGCGTGCCGAGGTAGGCGGTCAGCGCGGTGACCTCGCCGGCGGCGAGGGCGGTGCGCGGCATCAGGGTGCCGGGCTTGACCTCCGCGGGATGCGCCACGAAGGCCGCAAGGGCCGCGGACCCGAGGCGCGCACCAACGTCGCGCAAGGCGGGCGCCGGTCGCGGCGGCAGCCGCTCGGCCCCGGGCAGCCGATGGCAGGCGACGCAGTTCAGTTCCCCGAGCAGGAGCAGGCCGCCCTCCTCCGCGGCGGACGGAACGGCGCGGTGGAAACGCTCGAACCCGGCCACGACCGGCGCCGCAGCGGCCGGGGCGGCGAGGCCGCACCCGAGGATGGCCAGCCAGGCCCGGCCGACGGACGTCAGGGGGGCGAGCAGGCGGGCCGTCACCGCGCGAACCCCCGCAGGATGGACTCCAGATGCCCGCGTGCGCGGTTGAGCTCCGCGGTCACCAGCGGCGCCGTCTCCAGGATGGGCCGGCCGCGCGGCGTGGGGTGCATGAAGATCTCGGTCCAGCCGGCGAAGCGGATGTCGTGCAGCGCCCGCAGCGGCGGCGCCCAGTCGAGGGGACCACGGCCGGGCAGCTGCATCAGCTCCTCGTCGAGGGGCATCGGCTTCATGCAGCCGCGCCCGTATTCCCACGCGTAGAAGAGGAGCAGGCGTTCCCCGAGGTCGCGGATCAGGCCGGCCAGCAGCGCGGGATCCTGCGGCAGGTGGTAGGGGGCCAGGGCGATCCCGAGCGGCAGGCCGCGCCCGAAGTCGCGCAGCCACCGGATCGACTCCGGCAGGTTGATGAGCGAGCTGCCGTGGTTCTCGATCGCGATCTCCACCCCGGCGGCCCGCGCCCGCTCGAGGGTGGGCCGCATCGCCTCGACGAACTGGCGCACGGCGTCGCGAAGCGCCGGCCCGGTCAGGCCGGTCGGCCCCTTGGCGCCGGTGACGATGAGGCGGCCGCCGTGGGAGGCGACGAAGTCGATCTCGGGCGCGAGCCCGAACGGACCGAGGTCGAAGCGGGTGGTCAGGGCGAGGGCGACGCCGTGGCGGCGCAGCGTGGCGGTGAGGCGCTCCCGGCCCCATGCGTCGGCCTCCTCCCGCTGGGTCCCGTGGCGGCGCGGCCACAGGTCGATGGCGGCCGAGCCCTGGCGGGGCACCTCGGGCAGGATCTCATCGAGCGAGAGCCCGCCGTAGAGGCTGGAGGCGACGGCATAGCGGAGGGAGAGCGGGGCCGGCGCGGCGGCCCGACCGGCGGCCGCCGCGACGGCGGCCAGCCCGGCCTGCTGGAGGAAGGAGCGGCGCGTCACCGCGGACGGCAGGCGCAAGGACGTGGGCATGACAGGCGGGGCAACGAGGGGGGGTAAGGGGCCGCGGCGCACGGCGCGCCGCCAACCCTGCGGCCGCGGAGGTTTTCGCTTGATTGTCATTTGTCAACAATCAAGCAGAAGGACGCGCGTTGCGTTCCGCGCGGCGGCGGTGTCCGCTGCCCTTCTCCCCGATGAAACTTGCCTCCAACCTGCAGGAACAGGTCGCCTCGCACCTCCGCCGCCGGATCCTTTCCGGGCAACTCCTGCCGGACACGCCGCTGCGCGAGCAGTCCCTGGCGGAGGAGTTCGGGATCAGCCGCGGGCCGATCCGGGACGCGCTGCTGCACCTGACCAAGGAGGGGTTGCTGGTGGCGAAGCCCAACGTGGGCGTGAAGGTCGCGGCGGAGCCCTCGGGCTTCAAGCGGAACGTGATCGTGCACCTGCGCCGGGAGATCGAGGCCTCCGCGGTGACGGCGTGGTTCGGCACCCGCGACGCGGGCCTGCTGCGGCGGCTCGACGACAACCTCGCGCTTTACCGGGAGGCGTGCGGCGGCAGCGACCTCGGGCAGGTGGTGGAACTGGACATGGCGTTCCACCGGCTGATCGTCGAGGCGGCGGACCAGGGGAGCCTCGTGGACCTGTGGCTCCCGATCATGCTGCGGATGTTCCTGCGCTACTCCCGCCACCGGGACCTGATGGAGAGTTACCGGGAGCACGCCGTCATCGTGCGGGCGATGCACGCCGGCCGCGAGTGGGAGGCGCTCGAGGCGCTCAAGAGCCACATCGTCTGACGCGGCCGCGCGGGCCGGGGCGGCGTCAGGCGCGGGGCGCGGTGTGCACGACGCCGCGGGCCTCGAGGTCGTCGACCTGGGCGGCGGCGTAGCCGGCCTCGAGCAGCACCTCGCGCGTGTGGGCGCCGAGTTCCGGCGCGAAGACGCGTTCCCGGGGCGGCGTGCCGTGGAGCCGCACGGGGGTGCCGAGCAGCCGGAAGGCGCCCGCCGCGGGGTGCTCCATCCGGACCACCATCCCGTTGGCGTTGACCTGGGGATCGTCGGCGGCCTCGGCGAGCGTGTTGATCCGGGCGCAGAGGACGCCCTTGGCCTCGAGTTCGGCGAGCCACTCCGCGGTCGGGCGCGTGCGCAACCGCGCCGCGAGGAGGCCGTTGAGCTCGGCGCGGTGGCGCGCCTGCAGCTCGTGGGTGCGGAAACGCTCGTCGAGCGAAAGGTCCCCCAGCCCGAGGGCGACGGAGATGTCGCGCAGCGCGTTCTCGCTGAACACGGGCGAGATCTCAAGGTAGCCGTCGCTGGTCGCGAAGGACTTGTCGATGGTGCTCTCGTTGGCGATCACCCCGGAGACCTCGGTGACGCGCGCGGCGTTCATCTCGGCGGGACCCTCCCAGGAGTGGGCGTGGAAGGCGACGCTGAGGAGGTCCGTCGTGACCTTCTGGCCGCGGCCCGTGCGCCCGCGGGCGAGCAGCGCCATCAAAATGCCCTGCATCAGCATCAGGCCCGCCGCGTAATCGGCCGAGATCCCGGCGGGAATGGGCGGCTTCGCGGGATCCGGCTGCACGAACCAGCCCGCCTCCGCGCGCGCCATCAGGTCGTGCCCGCCCCGCGCGCGGTCGGCCGAGGGACCGTGGTCCCCCCAGCCGCCGGACCACGCGTAGACCAGGCGCGGGTTGATCCGCGCGAGCTCGTCGTAGCCGAAGCCCAGCTTCTCCATCACCCCCGCGCGGAAGTTGTGCACCACCACGTCCGCCCGCGCCGCGAGGTCGTACACGGCCCGCCGCCCCGCCGGATCCTTCACGTCGATCGCCACGCTGCGCTTGTTGCGGTTCAGCCCGGCGAACGGCAGGCTCACCCCGTGGACGAACGGGCCCCAGCGGCGGCTCCAGTCGCCCGCCCCCGGCCGCTCCACCTTGATCACGTCGGCGCCGTAATCCGCCAGAATCTGCGTCCCGACCGGCCCCTGGTACACGTGGGTGAAGTCGAGGACCCGGATCCCGCTCAGCGCCGACTCGGAAGCTTGCATCCCCCGAGGACTAGCACGGCGTGATTGTAGTTTGTCAACAATACGTTTGACAACGCGTGTCCTCTGGCCCGGCCTCCGGCGCACTGAGCCGCATGATGCGCACCGAGGTTGAACTGGAGTACCGCGACGGGGTCGCGCAGCTGACCCTGCGGCCGCCGGAGGGCAAGCCGCCGACGCTCGACCACGCGGTGATCGCGCGGCTCGACGC
>JBEDEF010000053.1:0-2753 GCA_041175845.1 Verrucomicrobiota bacterium | reverse complement strand
GCTCAACACCGCGCTCCGCGACACCGCGAGTTCGCTCTCCGTGTTCACCCGCGAGTTCCTCGACGATATCGCCATCACCGACGTCTCCGAGCTGATGCGCTACAGCGTCAACGGCGAGATGAACACCAACGAGAACCAAGCCGGCTCCGAGCAGAACCCGGTCGTCAACGCCCAGAGCCTGACGCCCTCGATCCTCGTGCGTGGCCTGACCGCCAGCCTGGGTCTCGATTACTTCACTAGCATCGTGCCCGTGGACCCGTACCGCGCGGGCCGCTACGAGGACAGCCGCGGGCCCAACAGCATCCTCTTCGGCATCGGCTCCCCGGGCGGCATCGTTAACCAGACCTCCAAAGTGGCCCAGCTCGGCCGCGCCGCCCTGACGCTCCGCCACGGCGCCGGGGCCTGGGACCGCAACCGCACCGAGCTCGACGCCAACCGCGTGCTCCTGCCCGGGAAGCTCGCGCTCTCTGTCGCCGCCCTCCACCAAGAGAATGGCGGCTGGCGCGCGTGGGACTTCCAAGACCGGCGCCGCCTCTTCGCCTCGGTCGTCGCGCGGCCTCACCCCCGCCTCACGCTCACCGCGATGGGCGAGACCGGACGGGACATCGGCGCGGTGATCCGCAACACGGTGGATTCCGACCAGTTCCTCGCTTGGTATGACAACCGCGAAGCACGCGGCGTCGCTGCGGTGACGTTTACCCCGAACAACACCCTACCCACTCCCGCAATGCTGGCCCTCGGCGTCACCGGCCGCGAGGTCGCGGCGACGGGCCAGAACCGCCGCGCCATCTACATCGAGAACGACGGGCAGGTCTTCGACGCCCGCGGCACCTTCCTCACCGGCTCGTACAACAACGCGGCCGTGCGCGCCCCGGACGGCACGCCGGGCGTCACGACCAGCGGCCTCCGCATCAACGACCCACGGATCTTCCCCTACCGCTTGAACGGCGCCGGCCCGGGGATGGCGCGCGACCAGGATCTCCGCAACTGGACCTTCTCCGCTGACTGGCAGGCCACCCGCACCCTCGCCTTCAACCTCGCGCACAACTACCAGCGTACGACGGCGAAGGTCACGCTGATGACCGGGGCCGATCCGACTCTGCGCGGCGACGCCAACCGCACGCTGGGCATCAACGGCCCCGCCAACCCGTACGCGGGCCGCCTCTACTTCGACGGCAACTGGCGCCGCGACGTCCACACCGGCGAGGTGCGCGAGACCCGCCTCGCCGCCTCGTGGACCGTCGAGCCCGCGCGCCGCTGGCTCGGCCGCCACCGCCTCGCCGCGATGGCCTCCATCCAAGACCAGTACGACGTGCGCGCGAACTCCTGGCTCGCGCTGGCGGGCCGCCCCTACAGTCCCGTGCCCAACAACGCCAACAACCGGATCACGGTCCGCAACTACCTCACCGAGGGGGCGTACGGCACGTACCGGGTCGGCGATCACCGGCGGCTCCCCACCACGGTCAACTTCGACGGCCGCGCTTTTGGCCTGGTGTTCGCGAACGAGGTCGCCGGCGCCAACAACAGCGGCGGGGAGCAGGAGGCGTTCTCGCTGCTGGGCGTCGCCCAGAGCTACTTCCTCGATGGCCGCCTCGTGACGACCGCCGGCTACCGGCAGGATCGAGTCGACGTGATCGAGCTCGGCTTCGCCAACGACCCCTTGGTCGGCGCCGTCGTGATACGGGACCGCGCGCTGGCCCGCACGACCTCCGCCACGGGCCACACCGGCACCGCGGGGGTGGTCGCGCACCTGCGGCCTTGGCTCTCGCTGCTCGCGAACTACTCCACCAACCAAGGCGTACCCTCCTTCGTGCGGAAGACGTTCCCCCGCGGCGAACTCGCGCCCCCGTCGGAAGGCGTCGGCTCCGACGTTGGGTTCAGCCTCGATCTGCTCGGCGGCCGCCTGAACGCGAAGGTCGTCTATTTCACCTCCTTGGAACGCGGCAAGGTCACCACCACCGGGTTCGTCGGGGCGGCGGGCCGGAATAGCCGCGTGGCGGACGCCCTCGAGTCTGCCCTCACCGGACCGGGCCGGCCCTTCACCGCCTCGGCGTGGGCACCGATCGAGGCCGAACTAACCCCGCCAGCGACCGCCGCCGGCTCGGATTACGAGGCCGACGGCTACGAGGCCCGCGTCACCGCCAACCTCACGCGCGGCTGGCGCCTCGTCGCCAACTACTCCCGCACCGACACCCGCCGCACCAACGTGAGCCGGGAGATCATCGAGTGGTACGGGTTCCGCACCCAAGACGGCCGGGTCGTGCAGGGCGTGCGCCAGGACGCCACGGGCCGCTGGATCGTCGACCCCGCGGCCTACCTCCCGGGAGGCACCGCCGCCCGTTGGCTCGAATTAGCCGGGCGCCACCCGGAGGCGGCGCCCGGGACGCTCACCACCTCCTCTGGAATCACCCTCGCGCAGGAGCTTTTTGACGTGGTGGACGCCCTGAACGACGCCAAGGAGGAGAACGAGCAGCGCTGGGGCGTGCGCCCGCACAAAGTCAGCCTGTTCACGGCCTACGACTTCCGGGAGGGGGCGCTCCGCGGCTGGACCCTCGGGGGCGGCTGGCGCTGGCGCAGCGCCAACATCATCGGCCGCACCTCGTCGGGCGCGGAGATCACGGGTCAGGCCCTCTCTGCCGCCGACCTGCTCCTCGCCCACACGCGGACCTTCCGCGGCGTGCCCGGCCGCTTCCGCTTCCAGCTCAACGTGGCCAACGCCCTCAACCAGACCGATCTCGTCCCCGTGCGCTATG
>JBEDEF010000052.1:0-4257 GCA_041175845.1 Verrucomicrobiota bacterium | reverse complement strand
TCGGCCACCTGATGCTGATCTTCGTCACCGGCCCCGGCGCCGCCTCGCGCAACAGCATTGGCTGGGTGCTGGTGGTCGGAATGGCGATCGGCACGGTGTTCACGCTCTTCGTCGTCCCCGCCTTCTACGCCCTGATTGCCCGGGAACTTGCGCCCCGCCCAACGGAGCCCGCCTCTTCCGTATGACCTCCTTCTGTTCCTCGCTGTTCCGTGCGCCGCGCTGCGCCGCGTTGGCCCTCGTCCTGGCGTCGGTGCAGGCGGCGCCTTCGCTACCGCCCGGTCCACTCGACCTGGCCGCCGCGCTGCGTTTCGCCCTCGATCACAATCTGTCGATCCTGCAGGCCCGGGAGCGGATCCGCCAACAAGACGGCGTGGTGCTTGAAATCGCGGCCCGGCGTGTGCCCACGGTCGCCGCCTCGGCGCTTTACCAACGCAACGACCCCGCCGTCGCCCAGGGATTCCCGCCTTCCGGGCAGGCTTGGCAGATGAGCCTCACGGCCACGCAGGTGGTGTACTCCGCCGGGGCGGTCCCGGCGGCGGTCTCGGCCGCAAAGCTCACGCGCGAGGCGGCGACGCTCGAGTTACAGGCCGTCATCAACGCGGCGTTGCTGCAGGTGCGCACCGCGTTCCTGGAAGTGCTGCTCGCGCGGGAGCAGATCCGGGTGCAGGAATCGAACCTCGAGCTGCTCCGCGAGCAACTGCGGACAGTTTCGGACCGCTACCAGGCGGGGACGGTTTCCAGCTTTGAGAAACTCCGCGCGGAGGTCGCAGTGGCCAACGCTCAAGTTCCCTTGATCACGGCGCGCAACGCGCTCCGCCTTTCCGGCGAAAACCTTCGTCTCGCCTTGGGTCTGGTTTCCGCGCCGGGGGCGGCCCGTCCAGAGTTGGAGGTGGTGGGTACGCTCACCTTCGCGCCGCAGGCATTCGACCGTGCCGCCGCCCTTGATGCGGCCCGGGCGCAGCGACCCGATCTCCAGCGGCTCGCCAAGCTCGCGAGCGCGCGCGAGGAGGGTGTCACCACCGCTCGTGCGGGCCTGTACCCGAACCTTGCCGCGTTTGGGGGCTGGACCCTCCGGAAGGGCCCGACGTCTCAGTTCGGCGACTCCAACCATGGCTGGCTGCTCGGCGTGCAGTCGCAATGGGATATCTTCGACGGTCGCGCCACACGGGGACGGGAAGCCCAGGCTCGCTCCGCCTTGAACCAGACCCGGCTGGTGCTCGCGGAGGCTGAGTTGGCGGTCGACGTTGAAGTCAGCCGAGCCCACTCGGGTTGGCAGCAGGCTTCGGAGTTGGCGGACGCATCCGCTCGCGTGGTCGAACAGGCGGCCGAGGCGGTTCGCCTCGCCAATGCCCGCTACGAGGCCGGATCCGGCACGCAACTCGACGTGCTCTCCGCCCAAGTCGAGCTGACGACGGCCCGCACCAACCAGATCCAAGCGTTCTACCAGTACAACGTGGCGGTGGCGGCACTCCGGAAAGCGATGGGGCAGGGGGATGAGCTGATGGCGCGGCCTTGAGCCGGGCTGGACGCCGCGCTTTCCGCGGGACAGGGTGAGCGGTGGGCCGCCTTGGCCTCCCGTAGGTAATCCCGCCTCTCCTCGATGAGAACCCCGCGTGTCCTTCTGCTCCTGGTCGCGGGGCTGGTACTGGCGACGCTGGGGGCGGTGCTGACCCCGGCGCTCCAGTCGAAGATTGTCCAGCACCTGCTGCGACGGACGCTCCACTCGGAAGTCGAGCTGGGATCCGCGCGGATCGGCTGGGATGGCGGCATAGCGATGCGGGACCTGCGGCTCCAAGCCCCTGCTCTGCGGCTGGTGATCGCTGACGCCGAGGTCAGGCTAAGGCTAGGCAGCCTGCGGGGTTGGGCCAGCCCGGGTTTGGGGGAGGTCCGCTTGCGTGGTTGCGTAGTCGAACCGCTGGTTCCGGTCGGAGCGGCGGGAAACGCGTCGGAATCTTGGCGGGCGGCGTTGGCCGCGGCATTGATCCCGGCGCGAATCGAGGCGGAGGGGAAACTGCGCCTACCCGCAGAATCTGGGGTGATTGGATTCCGGGCGGCAGGCGAGGGCCGGGGCGCCGGCGGCGACGGGGAGTTGCGCGTGGACTTCGTGCTGCAGCCGGCTGGCACGATCTTTTCGGTTTTGGAGGGCCGGTTGCGAGTGGAGCGGCCAGCTGGGTCGGCGGAGCCCACGCTTCACGCCGCACTGGAGGCGCGGGTACGCGGAGAGGGCTGGCCTCGGGAGTTGACGTTGGAGGGAGAATGGAGGTCGCCGGCGGACGTGGGCAGTGGCGCGGGGATGCTCCGGCTCCGCTCCGGGGAGCGTGAGGTGGCCCGGCTCAGCGGGACGGGACCTGAGGTGGGTGCGGATTGGCGACTGCGCTGGCGGGCGGACTTGCGTGAAGACGAGATCGCGGGGCTTTTCCCCGTGCCGGGCTCGTCGGGCGAACGCCTGATGGGAGAAGGGGAACTGCTGTGGTCACCCGGATCGGGTCTGGTCGCGCTGCAGGGCAAGGCGGAGTTGGCGCTGGGGTCTGCTCCACAGACGCATCCGACGCTCGCGCCTCTTGGCATCACGGGTGGGGACGCGGAGTTTTCGCTCCAAATGAGCGCCCGGGTGTGGGCTTTCGAGAGGCTTGCCGTGCGCCTCCGCACGGGCGGCGTCGCACCCACCCTCCGCCTTAAGGTCCACCAGCCCTGGGCAGTGGACTGGAGCGCACGGTCCTTCCAGGCAAGGGGGCCGGACGCGGACCTGTTTGATTTGGAAGTGGTCGATTTCGTGCTCCCGCGGCTACCGCTGGAGGGACTGACCGTGGGGGGCGGGCCGTTCCGCGGACGCTTGCTTGGCCGATTGACGGCCGGTGGCCTAGCACTCCGCACGGAAGGAAGCCTGCAGGCGTCCGGACTGTTTGTGGGGGCCGACGAGCAGCGGTGGGCCGAGGACCTTAGCCTGCGGCTGCACGGAACACTCCGGGTCGCGCCGGAGGGATGGAGCGCGGAGGTGGACGATTTGAGGCTGGGCGGGAACGGTGGCGAATTCGCCGTCTTGGAAGCCAAGGGTGGCCGTCTCGCGGGTGAGCAGGAAGCGTGGAAGATGGCGGGGCGGGGCCGCGTGCAACTTGCGCCGGCGGCGGCCAGCTTTAGGCCGGGACACCGGATTAGCCTCAACGCGGGGAACCTTGAGGTGGAGGTGGGCGCGACAGTCGGAGCGGTGACGGCGCTCCACGCTCACGTGCGGGCCTCGGGCCTGCAGGCCTCGACGGCGCTGCCGGACCTGCGACTCGATGCTCGGATCGACCGGGAGTCCTCTGGGCGGGTCAGGTTTCACGCTCCCCTCGAGTCCGGGACCGGTTCGAACCTCTCTCGCGTGCTGCTCGCGGGCACTTGGGCGCCGGTTGCCCGCGGGGGTGGGAACCTTGAACTGGAGGTAGCGGGGCCGCGACTCGATCTGGCGGAGCTTGGCCGCCTCCGGCCGGTGTTCGCGGGCGGGTTCGCTGGCCTTCCCGAACGCGCGGCGCCGTGGGCGGGCTGGTCGGGAACGGTAGTGGCGCGGATCGACGAGTTGGTGGCCGACGCGGGGCCGACGTGGCGCAACGCGCGGGTGCGACTCCGGTTTGATGAAACGATGGTACACGCGGAGGAGCTGGAGTCCGTCCTGGCGGATGGGGCAAATTTGCGGGCGAGTGGCACGCTGCGACACGCCCCCGGGGCAAGCGCGCCTTATAGCCTCGAGTCGGAGGTGGTACTGCGCGACTGGAACCCGGCGGGAGGAGAGACGGAGGTGAAATGGTTTTCCGGAAAACTCGATCTCGCGGGTTCCCTGCGAGCCCAAGCCCCGGACTTGATGGGCCTGTGGGCGGCGATGGAGGGGGAAGTACTGCTGGTCTCGCGCGGCGGGACGCTGCGGCTGTTCCCGGTCACCCCGCCCCCAGCGACCGCAGGTTCCAGTCGGGTGGCGGAGATCCTCGCCGCGGCGGGGGGCGCGCTGGAGTCCCTGGGGGTGCGCCGCGAGCCGCCGTTGTCCCGCGGCCGGGCGGTGGCGGAGCTCTCGGCCGCCCTTTATCCGCTGGCGTTTGATCAACTGAGCGTGGTCGCGGCTCGGGACGCCGCGGGGCATCTTAGCCTGCGTCACCTCGTGGTGTTGACCCCGGAACTACGGCTGACGGGTGGCGGCAATCTTCTGCGGCGACAAGGGGGCGGTTTCATCGAGGGGGCGCTGGCACTCGAGCTGCAGTTGCGCGCGCGGGGGCGTCCGGCCGAGTT
>JBEDEF010000051.1:0-4805 GCA_041175845.1 Verrucomicrobiota bacterium | reverse complement strand
GTACTGGGGGAAGCGTCGGCGCCGAACGGCAGCCGGTCTAGGCAAAACTCGAGTCGGGCACCGGCGGTGGTCGGCTCGCCTTTGCCCTTGGCATTGCTGCGACTGACTGACGTCGTCAGTTAGCCTTATGCCCGCGGATTACCCTTCCGGTCCCCGCCCTGCCGCGGTTTCCGTCCCCCTCCCGCAACGGCTGTGGTGGGAACGCGGACTGGTGCTGGCGGCTTGGCTCTTCGTGGTGGCCTCCTTTCACTGGGTAGTGGCCGGGAACAACGGCTTCGAGGACTGGGGTGACCTCGACTATTACAAGCTGCTGGTGCGGGGGTGGCAGAAGGGGCAGTTGAACATCGACAAGGATCCATCGCCGGAGTTGCTGGCGCTGGTGGATCCCTACGATCCCGCGCAGAACGGGCCCTACAAGATGGGAGACATGTCCCTCTACGAGGGAAAGTATTACCTGTATTTCGGGCCGACGCCGGCCTTCACGCTGATGTGGCCGTGGCGCCTGGTCACCGGGCGGGAGATGACCTCGGGGGCGGCGATCTGGGTCGTCTGCACGGTGGCGTTGACGGCCGCCTCAGTGTTCTGGCTGGCGTTGCGGCGGCGGTATTTTCCCGGGAGCCATCCGCTGATGGCGCCTTTGGGCGTGCTGGCGCTCGGGTTCGGCACGCACCTGCTGGCGTTGGCGCAACGGCCGATGATGTGGGAGTTGCCGATCTCGGCGGGGATCGCCTTCACCTCGCTGGCGGCGCTCGCCTGCCTGGCGGCCTGGCACGGGTTGCGACCGGTGCCGGCCCTGGCGGCGGCGGGCCTTTGCCTCGGGCTCGCGGTGGGGGCGCGGCCGACGTGCCTGTTGGCGACGGGTATGCTGCTGCTGCCGCTGGGGCGGGCCTGGCTCCGGCGGGAAACGGGCCGGGAGTGGTGGCGGCTTGGCTTCGCCGCGGGGCTGCCGCTGGCCGTCTGCGGCCTCGCGATCATGTGGCACAACCACGCGCGCTTCGGCAGCCCGTTCGAATGGGGGCAGAACTACCAGTTGTCGGGCGCCTACGAGGGCAAGCTGGTCCACTTCAGCCCGCGCTTCTTCCTCCACAACCTGTCCGTCTACCTGTTCCAGCCGCTGCTCTGGCGGCCGGAGTTCCCCTTCGCGTATGCCCAGGCGATCGAGATCGCGCACATCCGGGACTACTTCGGGACCGAGGAAGTGTGCGGCAAGGCGGTGACCTTCCCGTTCTACTGGTTCCTGCTCGGCCTGCCGCTCGCCTGGGTGGCGCGTCCGGCGGCGGAGCGGCGCGCGCTGGCCGGTGCGGTCGGCGTGATGGCCGCCTACGCCGTGCCGGTCGGCGGGCTGGTGCTCTGCTACTTCTCGACGACGATGCGTTATCAGACCGACTACGCGGTGGCGCTCGCGGTCCTCGCCCTGCTGGGGCTCCTCGCGCTGGAGCGATTCCTGCAGCAGTGGGCAAGGCAGGGGGCGTTGCTGCTGGTGGGCCTCGCGGGCGCGGCCGTGGCGGTCACCGTGATCGTCGGTACCCTGGTGATGTTCGACTACCAAGGGCGTTCGATGCGTTGGCTGGCGACGGAGCGGTGGCGGCAACTTGCGGACGATACCCATGACCTGCTCGCCGGAGTGGGGCTCCAGTTGGGCGAGGTTGACGGTCCGCGAGTGCTGCAGGTGCGTTTCCGCGAGCAGGTGACCGGGACGGTGGAGCCGTTCTGGGAACCGGCGGATCCAGTGGCCGGGGAACGCGTCTTCCTCGAGCACCTGGCGGAGCGGGAGTTCCGGTTCGGGGTGGCGCGGGACGGGCAGGCGATTCGCTGGGGACGGCGCCTCACGTGGAAGGAGGGTCACACGCACACGGTGTCGCTGCAGCTGCCCTCCCTGTACCGGCCGGAAGGCCACGGGCGCTGGGCGGCCTTCCGGCGCGACCTTGAGCACCGGGAGCGGACGGGGATTTCCGTCTGGTTCAGCGGGGGCCGTGCGCTGCAGGACGTCCGGACACCGCTGCGCGGGAGCTATGTTGCTGGCGGCCGGCTGGCACCGGGATTCTCCGGCGAACTGAGGGACGAGTCCACGCGCCTGCTGCGCCGCGACGAGTTCCGGCTGGGGTTTGTGGAGGCCCCGCCGGGAGCGCGGCCCGGCGGCACGCTGCGGTTGCGGGTGCACTTCCCCGCCGAGATCCTGCCGGCGGGCGAGCCGCTGGTCGCGGCAGGCGCGCACTTCCAGTATAACTTCCTGTTTGCCGAGCCGGCGGAGGGCGGACTGAAGCTGGCGTTCGACACCTTTGGCGAGCCCCGGGTGGTCTCGCCGGTCCTGCAGCCCAGCGCGGCCGGCCATTGGTTGGACGTGGACCTGCCGGCGTTCCGCCCCGAGGCTTACGGGCAGGGCGGCGTGGGCGACGTGGTGGTGCGGCTGGATGGCCGCGAGGTGCTGCGATCCCGGCAGCGGGTGTGGCAATTCCCGGAGGGCTGGGAGGCCCTCGGCGAGAATCCCTACGGCGCGGTCTGCCGCGATGCCTTCCGCGGCTGGGTCCTGCAGGCCCGCTGGGTCCGCTGAACTCCGCCGGACTCAGGGGATTTCGTAGATCTCGACGAGCGCGACGCCGGTTCCGCCGCCGGCGCCTGCCACCTGCACGGTGTAACTCCCCGGAGCGATGACAGCTGTCATCGCGGCATCCCGACTGCCGGCATCGCCGAGCGCGAACGCCCCCGTCGCGGTAAACGCGGAGGCAAGGGCGGGATCGCCGCCCCAGTCGTCGTTCTCCTGCACCCGTGCGGCCCCGCGGAAGAGGGTGAGCACCGGGTTGGCGAGCACGCCACCCACGCCGAATCCCGCGAGAGCCGGACCGATCCCGCGGACGAGGATCCTCCGCGGGACGTTGCCGGAGAGCGTAAAACCGGCGATCAGGATGCCGTCGCCGCTGCCGACCTGTGCCCGGGCGGAAAGGTTCACCAGTCGAGCCGCCATTGCTAGACCCGGATCCTCGTACAACTCGACTAGTGCGATGCCGTCCGCGGCGGCGGCACCCGGGGCGGTAACCTGGGCCGTGTAGCTGCCCGGGCCCAAAGTGCGGAGCAGGGCGGCATCACGGGATCCCGCGACCAGGCCGAAGGCCCCGGTCCGCCCGAAGGCGGCGGCGAGCGTCTGCCCGCTACTGGCGGGTTCGCTCCAGTTGTCGTTTGCGGCCGCTAGGGCGGAGCCTGCGTAGAGCTCCAGCGCGGGATCGGTCAGCGTACCCTCCACCCCGAAGGCTGCCAGACCGGGGCCGACGCCACGCACCAGCACGGGGCGCTGACCCGCGCCCGCCAGCGTGAAGCCGACCGTCAGCGTGCGGGCGCCGGCGCCGGCGCGGGTCCGGACCGAAAGGTTCGTGAGCCGGCCGGGATCCGGCGGCTCGACGGTCACCCGCGCGGGCGAGCTCGTCAGCACGCCCTGCGGTCCGGTGATCCGCACGATGTAGGTTCCCGCCGAGGCGGGCGTGGTCGCGCCAACATGGAGCGTGGCCGCCGTCGCCCCGGGTAGGGCGCGGCCATCTTGGAACCACTGGTAGGCCAGTGGGCCCGGCCCGGAGACCGTCACGCCAAGGCTGAAGGGCAGGGTGAGCACGGCCCGCTGGTCGGCGGGGGGCGTCACGACCGCGAAGGGCTCCACCTCGGCGCGGCCGGTGCGCCGGGCGTTGTGGCGATACTGCGGCCAAGGGCCGGCGGTGCCGACCCCGAGGTCAAAGGCGTACACGCGGTGGTCATTGCTGCCGACCACCAGCGTCGTGCCCGCGATGGCGGGCGAGGAGCGCACGATGTCGCCGGTGGCCCAGGTGCGCCGCAGGGTGCCGTCCGGATTCACGGCGTAGATCAGGCCATCGTAGCAGCCAAGATACACTACACCGTTGGCGTCCACCGCGGGCGAAGAGGCGCGTACCTCCTGGCCGAGGGCAAAGGTCCAGCGGGCCGCGCCGGTGGCGGTGTCGACCGCGTGCAGTTTGGCGTCATAGCCCGCGAAGTAGGCGGTGCGGCCGTCCGGGCTCAGCGCGGGGGAGGATGACGTGCCCACGCTCGCGCCAGTGTAGGTCCAGCGCAGGGTGCCGCCGGGCGTGACCGAGTACAGGCGGCCGGAGGTCAGCGTGCCGTAGTAAACGTTGCCGGCCCCGTCGATCGCGGCGGCGGTGTAGACCGCCTGATCGTTGCGGAGGGTCCACTTCACCGCGCCGGTGGCGGCGTCGAAGGCGAAGAGGCGGTGTCCGTTCGCGGCGTCGTCGGAACCGAGGTAGACCGTGCCGTCGGGGCCGAGCGTGACGGACGCGTAGGAGTCGCCCGGGACGGAGGCAGACCAACGGAGGAGGGCGCGGTCGCCGGCGTCCCTGTAGGCGTAGAGGCGGGCGGCAGCGGGGTTCTGCGCCTGACTGCGCACGTAGACGGTGCCGTCGGCCCCGAGGGCCACCGCGTTGTTGGCGTTGTAACCGGGCCCGACGACGATTTCCCAGCGTCGCGTCCCGCTGGCGGCGTCGATCGCGTGCAGCTTGGCGTCGTTGAGCGCGGCGGAGACCGGGCCCACGCCCAGGTACAGGATGCCGTCGGGCGAGAGCGCGGCGGCGGAGGTGTCGAGCATTCCCTCGAGGCGCAGCGCGGGCCAGCGGCGGGAGCCGTCGGCGTTGAAGGCGGGGAGGGGGCCGTCCGTGCTGCCGATGTACACGGCCCCGTCGGGGCCGACCACCGGGGCGCTGGTCACGCTGCCGCCGGTGAGGCTCTGCCAGAGCGAGTCGTTGAGGGTGAGGGTGAAGGGCGCGTTGGCCGGCGGCGTGGTGCCCGTGGCC
>JBEDEF010000050.1:0-3106 GCA_041175845.1 Verrucomicrobiota bacterium | reverse complement strand
GTCCACGCGGTCGGCGCGCCCGAGGGCACCGGCGGCGCCAGGGGGGTCCACCGGCGCGGGCAGGGCGCCCCCGGCGCGGGCGGCGCGCCAGACCCGCGCCGCGTGCTCCCGCAGGTCATCGAGCAGGGTGTAGAGGAGCGGCACCACCACGAGCGTCAGCACGGCGGAGACCAGCAGGCCGCCCACCATCGTGCGGCCGAGCGGCGCGTAGGGCACGCCCACGAGCTTGGAGTTGCCCACCGCCATCGGGATCATCCCGCAGACCGTGGTGAGGGTGGTCATCAGGATCGGGCGGAAGCGCTGGCGGCCGGCCTCGAGCAGCGCGGCGAGGCGCTCCATCCCTCCCGCCCGCAGCCGGTTCGCGAGATCGATCAGGACGATGGCGTTATTCACCACCACGCCGACAAGGATGACGATCCCGATCGTGGCCATGAGGTCGAGCGGGGTCTTCGTCAGGTGCAGCGTCCAGTAGACGCCGAGGAGCGAGAACGGCACCGCGATGAGGACGGCGAGCGGCAGGATGAAGGACTCGAAGAGGAGGCCCATCAGGAGGAAGACAAAGATGACGGCGAGGCTGAGGGCGAAGCGGAGGGCGGCGTCGGACTGGCCGCCGGAGGAGAAGTAGCTGCCGCGGTCGAAGCGGTAGCCGCGGGGGAGGTCGAAGCCGGCCATGGCCTTGTCGATCGCCGCATTGAGCGTGCGGAAGTCCTGGCGGGGGACGCGGGCGGTGATGCGCATCACCGTCTGGCGCGACTCGCGGTAGATCGTGCTCATCGCCTTGCCGATCGAGAGGTCAGCGAGGCTCTCGAGAGGGATCTCGACCCCCGCGTCGGAGGGGAAGGCCATCGTCTTGACGTCGTCGATGCGGGTCCGCTCGACTTCGCCAAGCTGAGCGTAAATGCGGACCTCGCGACCGTCGGGCACGGGCATCCGACCCACTTCGAGGCCGCGGATCGTGTTGCTGATGGCGCCGGAGACCTCCTGCGGGTTGATGCCGAGCCGGCGGGAGCGATCGCGGTCGAGCGTGATGCGGAGTTCCTGCCCGCCGCGCTCCATATCGGTGTCGACCGAGAGCATTCCCGGGATCGTGCCGAGGCGGCGCGCGGCCTCCTCGGCCAGACCGATGAGCGTAGTCGTGTCCTCGCCGAAGATGCTGAAGCTGATCACGCTGTCCTGCGGCGCGCCGGAGTTGCGGGCGATCGAGCGGCAGATGATGCCGGGGGGCAGCTCGAAGTTGTCGCGCAGGTGGACCTCGATCGCGTTGCGGTCCATCGCGGGGGGGTTGAGGTCGAGCGAGAGGAGGAGGTTCTCCCACGCGGCCACGTACCAGGCGTCGTTGACCTTCTGGCGCAGCTTGAGCTGGATCCGGCCGTTGTTGTTGCGGAAGCGCGTCTCGATGCGCTCGACGCCGTAGAAGTCCTGGTGCTCCCGCAGGAACTCCTCCACGCGGGCGAAGAAGGCGTCGGACTGCTCGAGGGTGTTGCCGCTCGGCAGGTCGTAGTAGAGGTGCATCGACCGCCCGCCGCTGCGGCCGAGCAGGCCGCTGGTGGAGCGGGGCACCGCCTGGTAAGGGATCCAGAGCGAGGCGAGGATCGCGAGGGCCACGAGCGCGGCCTCGACCCGGTGGGTAAGGGTCCAGCGCAGCGCGCGGGTGTAGCGTTCGCGGAGCCAGGCGACCGCGGCGAGGTCCTGGTGGCGCTGGCCGCGGGACATCCGCTGGGCCGCGAGCGGGACGAAGACCAGGGCGATGAACAGCGAGGCGACCAGCGAGACGATCACCGGCACCCCGATGCGCAGCATCCAGAACGAGAACTCGTGGCCCCGCCCCATGAGGATCAGCGGGAGGAACACCACCACGGTGGTGCAGGTGGACATCACGACCGCGAGCCCGACCTCGCCCGTGCCCTGGATGGAGGCCTGCCGGCCCTCGACGCCCTCCTGCCGCAGGCGATAGATGTTCTCGACGATGACGATGGCGTTGTCGACGACCATGCCGACCGCGAGCAGGAGGCCCATCATCGTCGCGAGGTTGAGCGACCAGCCCATGAAGAAGAGCGCGATGATCGTGCAGAGCAGGGAAAGCGGGATCGAGAGGGTGAGGATCGCCGTCATCCGCGGAGCGCGCAGGAAGAGGTAGAGGATGAGGGCCGCGAAGATGCCGCCCCAGAGGCCCGCCTCTTCGAGGTGGGCGATCGCGTCGCGGACGTCGCGGCCCTGGTCGTTGAAGACCTCGAAATGGACGCCCTCGAGCTGGGGCAGGCGCTGCAGTTCCGGCAACGCGGCCCGGACCTCGCGGCTGATGCGGTCAATGTTGCCGGTGGAGTCCCGCGTGATCTGGAGGCCGATGGCCGGCTGGCCATCCACCCGGTACACCCATTCCCGCCGGGGCTGCCGGAAGGAGACGGTCGCGACGTCGCCGAGGCGCAGGCGCCGGACCGGGTCGATCATCACCTCGCGGATCTGCTCCAGGGAGGTGAAGCGGCCCAGGGAGCGCACGTAGACCTTGCGCCCGGCTTCGATCACGTGGCCGCCGCCGAGGGCGAGATTCTGGCCGCGCAGGGCGCCCAGCATCGCGGTCACGTCAATCCGGTGGCTGCGGAGGCGCTCGTCGATCAGGTCGATACTGATCTCACGCGACTGCACCCCCCAGATGTCGACGTTGCCCACCCCGTCGATGCGCTGCAGCACCGGCTTGACGAAGTTCTCCATCCGGTAGGCAGCGTCCTCCATCTCGCGGGGCACCTGCGCGACGAGGTTCATCATCGGCTCGCTGGAGGGATCGTAGCGCCGGACATAGATCCGGTCGACGTCGTCGGGCAGGAGCGGCTTTACCCGGTCCATCCGGTCGCTAACTGCGGCGTAGGCCTCGCGCAGGCGGGTGCCGGTGCGGAACTCGACGCGCGTGTAGGAGTAGCCGGGGCTGGCGTAGCTCGTGACGCGGCTGACGTCGGGAACCGTGCCGATGATGTCCTCGATCTTGCGGGTGATCTTCTCCTCGATGTCGCGCGGCGAGGCGTTCGGGTAGGTGACGCTGACGTGGAGCTGGTTGCCCTCGAGGTCCTCGGGGAAGAGGGAGAGGCGGATCCGGTCGTAGGCGATGTAGCCA
>JBEDEF010000049.1:0-10967 GCA_041175845.1 Verrucomicrobiota bacterium | reverse complement strand
GCCGGGCCGGCCGCCGGGGCTCGATGTTCAGGTAGGTCTTGTTGAGCATCTGGCTCTCGTAGAGCTCGAGCAGACGGACGCCCTCGCGGGGTTTCACCTGGTCCTTGCGGGTGGCGGCATCGATCTGCGCCTTCATTCGGCGGCAGAGGTCCTCCTGCTGGTACTGCACCCCTTCGATCACGTCAGCGATGCGACTGCCGCTGAGTGCCTCCTCAATGTAGAACCCGTTCGGCTCGTCGTCCTCGAGGAACACGTGCACCTCGTTCACCCGGCCGAAGAGGTTGTGCAGGTCGCCCATGATGTCCTGGTAGGCCCCGGTGAGGAACACGCCCAGGTAGTAGGGCTTCTGGTTGAGCGGGTGCAGGGTGATGTAGTCCTTCACATCCTGCAGATCGATGAACGACGAGATCTTGCCGTCGGAGTCGCAGGTGATGTCGACCAAGATGGCGTTCACCGTGGGTCGCTCGTTGAGACGGTGCAGCGGCGCGACGGGGAAGAGTTGCTTGAGGGCCCAGTGGTCGAGCAGGGACTGGAAGACGGAGAAGTTGCAGACGTACTGGTCGGCGAGGAGACGGTTGAGGTCGTGGAGTTCCTCGGGCTGGTAGCCGGACTTGCGGCCCTCCTTGGCGATCTGCTCGCAGATCTGCCAGAAGAGGGACTCGGCGGCGGCGCGGTTCTCGAGGTCAAGATAGCCCAAGTTAAACAGCGAGAAGGCCTCGTCCTTCTTCTGTAGGGCGTCGTGGAAGCGTTCCAGCCGTCCGAGCCGGGTGCGGTTGCGCAGCATCGCCTCCAGGTCCTGCACTACCTTGTGTTTCTGCTTGGGCTGGTGCTGCTGGCCGAGCGACTCGCGCTTGTTGATGCGCTCGAACACCTCGACCACCAGCAGTGAGTGGGGGGCGACGATCGCGCGCCCGGACTCGCTGACGATGTCGGGCACGGGCACGCCGGAGGCGGTGCAGATCTCGCGGATGTTGGAGACGACGTCGCGAGCGTACTCCTCCATCGAGTAGTTCATCGATGACTCGAAGTTCGTCCGGGAGCCATCGTAGTCGATGCCCAGCCCGCCGCCGACGTCGAGGTAGCCCATCGGGAACCCGAGCCGCGCGAGCTGGCAGTAGAAACGAGAAGCCTCCACCACGGCGTTCTTGATCGTGAGGATGTTGGGGACCTGCGAACCGATGTGGAAGTGCACCAGGCGCAGGGCCTGCTGGAGTCGGGCGGCGCGCAGCTTCTCGCAGGCGAACAGGATCTCGGCGGTGTTGAGGCCGAACTTGGCGTTGTCGCCGGTGGACATCGCCCACTTGCCCTCGCCGCGGGTCTGGAGCTTGGCGCGGAAGCCGATCAGCGGCTTCACGCCGGTCTCCTCGGAGATGCGGATGATGTCGTCGAGCTCCGCCAGCTGCTCGACCACGAGGATGATGCGCTTGCCGAGCTTGCGGCCGAGGAGGGCGAGCCGGATGTAGTCGTGGTCCTTGTAGCCGTTGCAGATGATGAGCCGCTGGGCGCCCTCGTGCATCGCGAGCGCGATCATCAGCTCGGGCTTCGAGCCGGCCTCGAGGCCGTAGTTGAACTCCTTGCCCGCCGCGACGATCTCGTCGACGACCTCCCGCAGCTGGTTCACCTTGATCGGGAACACGCCGCGGTAGGAGCCCTTGTAGCCCTCCTGCTTGATCGCCTGGGCGAAGAGCGTGTTGAGGCGCACCACTTGGTGGCGAAGCAGGTCCTGGAAACGGATCACCAGCGGGGCCTTCAGCCCCATTCCGACCGCCTCCTGCACCACGTCGAGCACGCGGATGCCCCGGCCGTCCTGCAGCGGTTGCACGTTCACGCAGCCGGCGTCGTCCACCGAGATGTGGCCGGAGCCCCAGCGCTTGAAACCGTAATGCTCTTCGGACTTGGCGGCCGACCAGGCGGTCGAGGATTTGCTTTTCAACGCGGTGCGGGGTGGGGAGTTATGGCTTGCTTTTGCCGGTGGCGGATTCGTTAGATGGCTCTTTTCTGGTTTCAAATCCTGCCCGCTAGCAATTCCGAAAATGCATCCGCTGACGCTCCTTCCCGCTTTTCTCGCTCAAACCCCGGCGCCCGCCCAGCAGCAACCGTCCTTCCTCGTGCAGATCCTGCCGATGGTGCTCCTCTTCGGCGCGATGTACTTCTTCCTCATCGCCCCCCAGCGCAAGAAACAGAAGGAACACGAGAAGATGCTCAAGGAGCTGCAGAGCGGCGACGAGATCGTCACCAGCGGCGGCATCTTTGGCGTGATCACCAACGTGAAGGAGGACCGCTTCGTCGTCCGCATTGCCGACAACACCAAGATCGAGATCGGCAAAGGCTTCGTGCAGACGGTCCTCCGCAAGGCCGGCGCCGAGGTCAAGTGACGCCCCCGGGCCCGCGCCCAGGACCGTCCCGCCCCGCCTGACCGGCGGGGTCCGCCCACCCCTTTCAACCCAAACGCACCATGCTCAAACGCAATCTGTGGAAGCTGATCCTGTCCGTGGCCGTGCTGGCCTGGGCGGGCTCCCAGCTCCTGCCCCTGCAGGACGAGGCCTTCGTCGACTACGTCCGCACGCACGCCTCCGCTAAGTCCGCTGAGTTCGGCAAACTGCTCGAGGAAGCGGCCGCCCGGAAGAAGGCGCTGCAGGCCCCCAGCGAGTTTGTCGCCCTCAAGCAGCTGGGCCGCGAGCGCCGGCTGGACCTCTCCCAGTACTTTCCCCACATCCGTCTCGAGGAGTCGCTGAAGAACATCGAGAAGCGTAACGACATCCTGCTCGCGGAACTCCTACGGCTTTCCCGCGGCCGCCTCCAGTTGGGCCTCGACCTCTAGGGCGGCGTCGCTTTCACGCTTGAGGCGGTCGAGACCCCCGGGGAAAACCTCGATAGCTTCCAGCGCCAGGAGAAGCTGCAGAAGTCGATCGAGATCATCGGCGCCCGCATCAACGGGCTGGGCGTCGCGGAGCCGGTCCTGCGGCCCATCGGCGAGAATCGCATCGAAATCCAGCTCCCGGGCGTCAGCACCAAGGATAACCCCGACGTGGTGGACCAGGTGAAGGCCCCGGCCCGCCTCGATTTCCGGATGGTGCATCCCTCCCTCGTCCCTGGCCCCGGCGTGGAGACCCCCGCGGGCTACGAGGTGAAGACGCTCGACTGGGAGAGCCGCCGCGGCGAGACCGGCGTGGAGGAGCTCTTCGTCAAGCGCATCCCCGAAATGACCGGCGAGATGGTTTCCAACTCCTTCGCCCGGCCCGACCTCTACGGCAAGCCGGAGGTCATTTTGGAGTTCACCGACGCCGGGAAGAAGCGCTTCGCCGAGGTCACCCGCAGCATCGCCGAGATCGGCCAGCGCGGCGGTCCCCTCGGCCGTCTAGCCATCGTGCTCGATGGGAAACTCTACTCCGCCCCCACCGTCCGCGAGGAGATCAATAGCCCCTCGGCCCAGATCACCGGCAGCTTCACCGACCGCGAGGCAATCAATCTCGCGAACGTGCTCAATAACCCCCTCGACGTCGAGCTGCGCATCATCGAGCAGTACGAGGTCGGACCCACGCTGGCGGCCGACGCCGTCATCAGCGCCCGGAACGCCTTCATCTTCAGCACGCTGCTCACGATCGGCTTCATGGTCGTCTTCTACACGCTCGGCGGGTTCGTCGCCGCCTTCGGGATGGGCGTCAACGTGCTGGTCACCCTCGGGGTGATGGCCAGCATCGGCGCCACGCTCACCATGCCCGGCATCGCCGGCATCGTGCTGACGCTCGCGATGTCCGTCGACGCGAACATCCTGATTTTCGAGCGGATGCGCGAGGAGCTCAAGCTGGGCAAGTCGCTCGGCACCGCGCTCGAGGCCGGCTTCGACAAGGCCTGGTCCGCGATCCTCGACTCGAACGTCACCACGCTCCTCGTCGCGCTCGTGATGGTGGGCCTCGGGACTGGCCCGGTGAAGGGCTTCGGCGTGACCCTCGCCATCGGTATCTTCACGACGATGTTCGCCGCGGTCGTGGTCAACAAGCTGATCCTGGAAGCCTTGATTCTGGGCGGGGTCACCGGCCGCCTGCCGATGTTCTCGATCCTCCAGAACACGGCCTACGACTTCCTGAAGTACACCAAGGCGGCGGTCATCGCCACCGCGGTGGTGCTCGTGGTCGGCATCGGCGCCGTGGCCTACAAGGGCAAGGACATCTACGGCATCGATTTCGTGGGCGGCGACATGATCACCCTGAACTTCGGCCAGCGGGTCGAGGTCGGTGAACTGCGCCGGGCGGCGGAGCGGGCGGGCCAAAAGGACGTCGCCTTCTCCTACCAGCAGCCGGTCGGCGGGAGCCGCGAGGTGCTCCGGGTCACGGCTCCGTTCGACCAAGGACGGCCGCTGGTGCGTCAGCTGCAGACCGCCTTTCCGCAGGCGAAGCTCGAACTCGCGGGCGAGTCCCGCATCGGCGCCTCGGTGGGCAAGGAGATCCAGTGGAACGCGCTGCTCTCGGTGGTGGCCGCGCTCGCCGGGATCCTGGTGTACGTGGCCTTCCGCTTCGAGATGGGCTATGGCATCGGCGCCGTGGTGGCCACCGTGCACGACCTGATCCTCACTATCGGGCTGTTTGTGCTCTTCGACCGGCAGTTTAACGCGCCGATGGTCGCAGCGATCCTGCTCATCATCGGCTATTCGATCAATGATACGATCGTGGTGTTCGATCGCATCCGCGAGGAGCTCAAGCTGAGCCCCACGGGCACCTTGCGCGAGATCATCAACCGCTCGCTCAATCTCACGCTGTCCCGCACGATCATCACGGGCGGCACGACGCTGCTCACCTCGGTGACGCTCCTGCTCACGACCTCCGGCGACGTCAACGACATCGCCTTCACGCTGCTGATCGGCGTGCTCACGGGCACCTTCTCCTCGCTCTTCATCGCGACCCCCGTCTTCTACTGGTGGCACAAGGGCGACCGGAAGCACGTCGAGGCGCACCACGACGTCGCGCCGAAGTACGAGTGGCAGGGCACCAGCAAGGCGGCCGAATAAGCGGCCGTCGGCTGCCGGACGGATCCCGGGACGCCGCGCGTCCTGGTTCCGGCCCTCAGCTCGCCGGCTCCCCGTTGCCAAAATGCGCTGGATTCACCAGCCGCAGCCTGCCTCCGAAGTCGAGGCGTTCAGCAAGCGCGCCGGCGTCAGCCGCGTCCTCGCTGAGCTGCTGCTGCGGGCCGGCCGGTCCGATCCCGTCGCGGCGGGGGAATTCCTGCAGCCGAGTCTTTCCCAGTTGGATGATCCGCTCCGGTTGCCCAACCTGCCGGCGGCGGCCGACCGACTCCGGCGCGCGATCGCCGCGCGCGAGCAAATCGTGGTGCTGGGCGACTACGATGTCGACGGTGTCACCAGTACCACGCTGCTGGTCTCGGTATTGCGGCGCTTCGGGCTGAATCCCCGATTTGTGGTGCCGCGCCGCGCTGCCGACGGCTATGGCCTCACCCGCAGCGCGATCGACCGTGCGCTGGAAGCCGGGCGCCCGGACCTCTTCGTCGCGCTCGACTGCGGCACCAACTCGCGGGAGGAGACGGCGTACCTGCGGTCGCAGGGGATCGAGGTGCTGGTGATCGACCATCACCGTTCGACCGTCGGCGAAAACGCGGATTGCCTGTTGATCAACCCGCACGTGTACGGACTGACGGACGTCGCGGGCGAGGCCTGGCGGCACCTGTGCACGGTGGGGTTGGTCTTTAAGCTCTGCCATGGCCTCCTGAAGCAGTTGCGCGGAGAGAATCATCCAGTCGCCTTCCGCGTCCGTCTCCGGGATCATCTGGATCTGGTGGCGTTGGGCACGATTGCCGACCTGGTGCCGCTGCAGGGCGAGAACCGTATTTTGGCCCGGCACGGCTTGCGCATCCTGCGCGAGACCCAGCGGCCCGGCCTCCGGGCGCTGATGGACGTCGCGGGCGTGCGTCCGGAACAGGATCTGGTCCCCTCGGACGTCTCGTTCCGCCTCGGCCCCCGGATCAACGCCAGCGGCCGACTGGCCGATGCGGCCCTTTCGGTGGAACTGCTCCTCAGCGAGGATCCGGGGTTCTGTGCGGAGACGGCCCGGCAATTGGACGCCTTCAATCGGGAACGGCAGGAGATTGAGCGGCAGATTACTGAGGAGGCGGAGGCCGCGATTGAGCAGCGCTACTCGGGCCATGCCGGCGTGGTTCTGTTCGCGGAGAATTGGCACCCGGGCGTAGTTGGGGTTGTCGCCGGCCGGGTCACTCGGAAGTACCACCGACCCTGTGTGGTCCTAGGTAATGAGGGCGAGTTGGCGAAAGGCTCGGGCCGCAGCATCGAGGGCGTCAACCTGGTGGAGGTGCTCGGCGCCTGTGCGGGGGACCTGACGAGTTGGGGCGGACACCCGATGGCGGTCGGGGTCTCACTGGCCAAGGACCGCGTGGAGGCGTTCCGCGCGCGGTTCGCCGAGGCCGTGCGCGCGCAGGTCTCCGCCGAGGCGGCCGAACCACGGCTGGAACTCGCCGCCTGGCTCTCGGCCGAACAGGTGCACGAGCGCCTGATGGATGAACTGGAAGGTCTGCACCCCTTCGGCCAAGGCAATCCAGAGCCCGTCTTCGGGCTGCGGGGGGTGGTGCTGCGGCTGGCCCCCGAGGTTTTTAAGGAACAACACTTCCGTTTCCGGCTGGAGGACGCACGGGGTCGGCCGCTGCATGGCGTCGCTTGGAAGATGGCAGACCGCCTCCCCCCGGTGGGTCGACCGCTCGACTTAGCCGTGGAATTGAAGTGGAACCACTTCAATCAGCGGCGGCTGCTGCAACTGGTGCTCGCCGACTGGCGCCCGACTCCCGTCGGGTGAGCACCAGCGCCTCACTCAGGCGACTTCGGCCAGCTTCCGCTCCTTCGCCACGAACCAGAGTGGCTCCCCGGCGTCATCGAGCACCGGGGTCAGGGCGACCTCGACGGCGTAACGGGTGCCGTCGCGGTGGTAGTTGTAGAGCCTTTCGCGGCATTTCCGCCGCGCGCGGATGGCGTCGCGGATGCGTTGCACCACGCCGGCGTCGGTGTCGGGGCCCTGCAGGAACTCACCGGGCTTGCGCCCTCGGATTTCCTCGAAGCTGTGTCCGCACATCGCGATGAACTGCGGGTTGACCCATTCCACCCGACCCAGCGGGCAGGTGACGACCATCGGCTCGGGTTCGGGGCGGGTTCGGCCAGCGACGGCCCCGAGCACCCGGTCGCGCAGCGCGGCGGGCGGGGCGGAATCGCGGCGGAGGGAAGCGAGCGTCACGGCGGCGCCGACGTCCTGCAGCCGGGAGACGAGGGCGCGCAACTCAGGTTGAAAATCGAGGAGGAGTTCGAACGACTCGCGTTGCTCGGCATCCAGAGCTCCCGCGACATACAGCGCGGCCCGGTCTTGGAGCAGTTCAGGAAGCATAGGATCGATGTAGGGTTGGGAGAGCGACGGTCAAAACCTAAAGTGCACCCGCTTCCGCCTGCCGGCGGCGTCGGTCTTCGCGATTCTTTCCATAGCTCAATGGGGGTCTATACGATCCACCCCAGCTTTGGGATGCAGCTTGGCCGGCATCCCTGCCCTTGCGCTACCCTCCGGCCCGTGCTTCGGTCGTGCATGTCCCGCTCGCACTTCCTTGCTCGTTGTTGCCTGTTACTGTTGCCCGTGTTGGTCGCGCCCAGCCCGGCTGCTCAGGTTGAAATCCGCGGTAAGGTCGTCGAGTCGATCAATGCCTCCACGTACACCTACGTGCAGATCGACACCGGCTCGGCCAAGGTGTGGGCCGCCGCGCCGCAATTCACGGTCAAGCGGGGGGATACGGTGGTGCTGGGGGACGCGATGCCGATGCCGAACTATCACAGCAAGACCCTGAACCGCACGTTCGAGGTCGTTTATTTCAGCGGGCGCGCGACGGTAAACGGCGTGGCGGCGGTGGCTGGTCCAACCGCCGAAGCCCCAGCCCGCAGCTTGCCCGGCTTGGCGATCGATCTGTCCAAGATCGCGCGCGCGCCCGGCGGCCAAACCGTTGCGGAGGTCCACTCCGGTCGGGCGGCGTTAGCCGGGAAGTCAGTGTCCATTCGCGGCCGGGTCGTTAAGTTTAATCCGAATATCATGGGCCGTAATTGGTTGCATATCCGGGATGGCTCCGGGGGCGAGGGCAGCAACAACCTGACCGTGACCTCTACGGGCCGAGCCAAGGTGGGCGATCTGGTCCTCGTGACCGGGCGGCTCGCCGTCGACAAGGATTTCGGCTCCGGCTACCGCTACGCGCTCCTCGTGGAGGAAGCCCAGGTCGTCGTCGAATAAGGCTCAGGCTGCCCGCCAACGGTCGAGCCGCGCGACCAGCGCGCGTTCCTGAGCCGCGGAGGCCCGTAGCCCGGGCAGGTCGGCTTGCAACTGCTCCCAAGTCGGGACTTCGCCCCAGGCCGTCACCCGGAACACCTCGTGCGCGTGGGGCGCAGGCAGCTGCAGTTCCCCGTTCTTGCGGTCAAAGCGCCGGCGGAGCGTCGCATGCCATTCGGCGATGCTGGCCGGCGGGGCCATCTGATGCCGGCCGACCCAGGGCAGCCATTCGCGGATCTGTGACTGGTGGCTCCAGGTCATCTCGGCGATCAGCGGGAAGGCCGCCTCGACGTCCACACCGAAATCGAAGGCGTTAGCCCCGCCCATGTAGCTGTCGTAGACGTTCAGGATAACCGGGACCTTGACGGGGTGGGACCGCGTCTCGTCCGCCGGATACTCCGGGGTGAAGGCGTGGGGCACGTTCAACATGTAGGCGACGCGGCGGACGGCCTCGGCGATCGTCTCGTGGTCGTTGTGGATGCCGGCGAGGGGGTCACTGGCGAGGGGAGGGCAGAACAAATAGTCGGGCGCGAAGTCCCGGATCGCCCGCCAGAGGGCGGCGAGCAGCGGCGGGGTCACCTGGAGGCAGGCCTCGCGGGGCACGGTGCCATCCGGCAGGCGCAGGTGCTCGAATTCATACTGTCCTAAGCGCGCGGAGGCCTGTTGCTCGCTGAGCCGCGTCCGTGCGGTTTCGGCGCGGGTGAGTTGGTGGTGACCGGCCTGCCCGTCGGTGCAGACGAGGACCCGGGCCCGAAACGCAGAGCCGAGCTGACGGCGCCAGAGCTCAAACGATCCGGCCGCGGTGAACTCGTAGTCGTCGAAATGGGCGTGGACGTGCAGGACTTTCATCGCAGGACCCGAGCGAAGTGGCCCGGCGCGCCGGCGGCAAGCCGACGGCGAGGGGAAAACCATTGCCCCGGCTGGGGGCCGCTGCTTCGGTCCGACCCTTCATGAAACGCTGGTCCCAGTTCTTCATTCCGACCCTCAAAGAAAGCCCCGCGGACGCGGAGATCGCCTCCCATCGCCTATTGGTGCGGGCCGGGCTCGTGCGCCGGCTGGGCGGTGGCTTGTACACGTATCTGCCGCTGGGACTGCGCGCCGTGCACAAGATCACCCAGCTGTGCCGCGAGGAGATGGACGGCGCCGGCGCGATCGAGCTGTGGATGCCGCACCTGCATCCGGTCGAGCTCTGGGCGCAGGGCCCCCGCTGGGCCGCGGCTCGTGAGATCATGTTTCGCGCCGACAGCGCAGGCGATGGGCGCCGGCCCGAGCGCGAGCCCGAAGTCGTCCTCGGTCCCACCCACGAGGAGATCATTACCCCGCTGGTGAAGGCGGAAATTTCCAGCTACCGAGACCTGCCGAAGAACTTCTACCAGATCGCCACCAAGTTCCGGAACGAGATCCGTCCCCGCTACGGGCTGATGCGCGCCCGGGAGTTCATCATGATGGACGCCTATTCCTTCGACACCGGCGACGAGGGGGCGGTGAAGAGCTATTTCGCGATGAAGGAGGCCTACGCGCGCTTCTTCCGCCGCCTCGGCGTGCAGGCGATCGCCGTCGAGGCGGACACGGGTGTGATGGGCGGGAGCTTCTCCCACGAGTTCATGGTCCCCGCTGAGGTGGGCGATGACGACGTGATCTACAACGAGGCCAGCGGTTATGCGGCCAACCGCGAGAAGGCGACGAGCGGGCTGGTCCCGGCCAATCTCGCCGACGCCCCGCCGGCGGGGGCGCTCGAGAAGTTCGCCACCCCGGGGGTGACGACCATCGCCCAGCTCGCGGCCGCCCCGCACGGGGTGCCCGCGGAACAGCAGTTCAAGACTCTCGTCTACATCGGCGATGGGCGGCCCTTCCTCGTGCTGTTGCGCGGGTGCGACGAGCTGGAGGAGGCCAAGCTGGGCTCCCTCGGCTTCACCCTCTTCCGGCCGGCCACCGCGGAGGAGATCGTGCCCGTCCTCGGGGCGCGCCCGGGCAGCCTCGGCGCCGTGCGGGGAACCGTGCGGGATGCGGGTGTCCTCGCCGGCGTCTTCGCGGACCACGCCATCCGCCTCATCGGCAACGGGACGACCGGCGCCAACGAGGACGGTTTCCACCTCCGAAACGTGAACGTGACCCGGGACCTCGCCATCACCCGCTTCGGCGATTTCCGCCGCGTGCGGCCGGGGGAGCCCGATCCGCGCTCCGGCCAGCCGCTGCAGGTCCGCCGCGGCATCGAGGTTGGTCACATCTTCAAGCTGGGCACGAAGTACTCCGAGAAGTTTGGGGCGGTCTTCACCGACGACCAGAAGCAGTCGCACCCGATGGTGATGGGCTGCTACGGCATCGGGATCAGCCGCACCCTGCAGGCCGTGATCGAGCAAAGCCACGATGCAGACGGCATCCGCTGGCCGTGGAACTGCGCCCCTTTCCAGGTGCTCGTGTGCGTCCTGGATCCGCAGTTGCCTGAGGCGATGGAACTAGCCCTGCGGCTCGGCGCTGCGGCGGAGAAGGCGGGGGCAGATGTGCTCATCGACGACCGGGCCGAGCGGCCCGGCGTAAAGTTCAAGGACGCCGACCTGATTGGCATCCCGCTGCGCCTCACCCTCGGAGGTAAGGGCCTCAAGGAGGGCGTCATCGAACTCAAATGGCGCCACGCCAAGGAAGTCCTCCGGGTGC
>JBEDEF010000048.1:0-6532 GCA_041175845.1 Verrucomicrobiota bacterium | reverse complement strand
GTCTTCTGCCTCGCCCACTACCTGGCCCTCAACCAGACGCGCATCGCGGAGTTCAAGCGCGGCTTCGCCTACCCGGGGGCGATCATCGGCGCCTTCGCGCTGCTCACGCTGCTGGAGCCGGACTTCGGCGTGTCCGCGCTGATGGTGGCCGTCGGATTTGTGCTGATGTTCCTCGCCGGCGCGCGCTGGCGGTACATTATCCCCGCGCTCGCCGGGGTGGCGGTGCTTTTCACGATCGCCGTGATCCACAACCCGAACCGGCTGCGCCGGATGACCGAGTTCCTGAGCGAGGAAAAGTCGTACCAGCTGCGCCAGGGTCTGGCGGCGTTCGCCGCGGGTGGCGTCGAGGGGGCCGGACTGGGCCAGGGTCGACAGCAACTGAGCTATCTGCCGGAGGCGCACACGGACTACATCTTTTCCGTCGTGGGTGAGGAGTTGGGGCTGTTTTTCACCCTCGCCGTCGTGTTGTGCTACACGGTGATCCTGATCGCCGGCCTGGTCCACCTCCGGCGCGCGCCGAGCCTGTTTCACTTCCTGCTCGTGCTTGGAAGTCTGCTACTGATCTGCGTTCAGGCGATCATCAACGTGGGGGTGGTGACCGCCGTGCTGCCGACGAAGGGAATGTCGCTGCCGTTCATCAGCGCCGGGCTCTCGAATTTGCTGCTGATGGGTCTTCTGCTGGGCATCATCCTGAACAGCCAGCGTCGCTGGGGCCGTGCCGACCTTCCGGCTGGCGCCGGTGTGCTGCGGGAGGTTCGCGCGTGAGTCGCTTCGTGATTGCTGCCGGGGGCACCGGCGGACATCTCGCGCCGGGGATCGCCCTGGCCGAGGCCCTTCGGGAACGTGGTCACGAATGCCTCATCCTCATCAGCCGAAAGCAGGTGGATGCCCGCCTTGGGGCGCGCTATCCCAAGCTGCGGTTCGCGGCGATGCCCGGCGCGGGCTTCGGGGCCAATCCGGTCGCCTTCGTTCGTTTTGTGAACTCGCAAGTGCGGGCGCTGGCCTTCTGCCGCGCCGTCTTTCAGCGGGAAAACCCCGACGTAGTCGTCGGCTTTGGTGGCTTTACCAGCGCACCGGCGCTCCTGCTGGCCCGGCTCCGAGGCGTCCCCGCCGCCCTGCACGAGTCCAATCGCGTGCCTGGGCGCGCAGTTCGGATGCTCGGCCGCTGGGCCCGCCGCGTCTATCTGCCGCCCGGGGTTGACCTGCCCGCGCTGAATCCGGCTGTCGTCCGCGCCGCCGCGATGCCCGTGCGCCGGGAAATCGAGCGGCTTCCCCGCGCGGTTGCCCGGTCCCACTGGGGCTTTGTGGACTCCCGCCCGTTGCTCGTCGTGCTCGGCGGAAGCCAGGGCGCAGCCGCGCTGAATGCCTGGGCCTGGGAGCAGCGCGCCGCCCTTGCCGCGGCGGGCATCCAACTGGCGGTCGTCACCGGTCCCGGCAAGGAGGGGAGGGGCGAATCGCTTCCGCCCGGCGGGCCCAAGGCCGTCTTCCTCCCGTTCTGCGATCAGATGGCGGCGCTTCTCTCGGCCGCGGACTTGGTCGTTTCCCGCGCCGGTGCCGGCACCCTCGCGGAACTCATCCGGTGCCAGATCCCCGCGCTGCTCGTGCCCTTTCCCCAGGCGGCGGATAATCACCAGGCGGCCAACGCGGAGTACTTCGCCCGCCTTGGCGGGGGCGAGGTGGTGCCGCAGTCGGCCCTCGCTGCGCTTCTGCCCCGGGTACTCCAATTACTAACGACCCCCGGTAGCCTCGCGGCCTACGGACGACGGCTCGCCGCCGCCGACTCCGCCCTTCGCTGGGAGGAGATCGTGCCCGATCTCGAGGCGCTCGCCGCCGCTGCCCCTTCCCCCACCGCCGCCGCGGCTGCCGCCTGATGTCCAACGCCTCTGCCGCTGCTTCCTCCCGAGATTGGGACGCCCTCGCCAGCGCCTTGGCCACCGCGCTTGGTCCGGGTTCACGCCTTCGCCGCGAGGAACCGTTGAGGTCCCGCACGACGCTGCAAGTTGGTGGCGCGGCCCGGCTCTTTCTCGTACCGGCCGATGCCGCCGCCCTGGCGGTCGCGCTCCGCTTCCTCCGCACCGCCGAGGTGCCGTTCTTCCCCTTGGGCCGCGGTTCGAACCTCCTCGTGCCCGACGAGGGGGTCGACGGCGCCGTGATCGCGCTCGAGGGCCCAGCTTGGTCCGCCTTCACGCCGGGCGGCGACGGCACCGTCTGGACCGGCGCTGGCCTGCGGCTGAAGCAACTCTGCGGCCTTGCCACCAAGGCAGGGTTGGCCGGCTTCGAGTTCCTTGAGGGCATCCCCGGAACCGTTGGCGGTGCCCTCCGGATGAACGCCGGCGCGATGGGCGGTTGGATGTTCGACCGGGTTGAGGAGGTGGAATTAATTTCCCCGGAAGGCGAGATTGCCCGCCTGCCGCGCGCGGCATTCCACGTCGACTACCGGCACTGCCACGAGTTGCGGGACGCCATCGCCCTCGGCGCCCGCCTGCGCGCCGGTGTCGCGGCGACCGCGCCGGCCGAGGACATCGCCCGCCAGATCGACGTTTACCGTCGCAAGCGCCAGGAGTCTCAACCCCGCGAGGCCAGCGCGGGCTGTATGTTCAAGAATCCGGCGGGGGATTCCGCGGGGCGCCTGATCGACCAGTGCGGCCTGAAAGGGCTCCGGGAGGGGGCTGCCGAGGTGTCGCGGATTCACGCTAACTTTATCGTAAACCACGGGGGGGCTACCGCCGCCGAAGTGCTGGCGCTTGTTCGGCGGGTGCGCGCCGCGGTCCGGGCGCAAAAGGGGGTTGAACTGCAGCCCGAGGTGCTGCTTTTCGGTCGGCGGTGGGAGGAATACCTGTGAACGCGCCGATGATCACCGTCCTAGCCGGCGGGATCTCCGCTGAACGCGAGGTTTCGCTCGGCTCCGGCCGGGCCAGTGCCCTCGCGCTCGCCCGCGCATTTCCCACGCGCCTGTGCGAAGTCACCACCGCCGCCCTGCCGCCCGGGCTTGATCCAGCCCGCGATGTGATCTTCTCCACCCTCCACGGGACTTTTGGCGAGGATGGTGGGATGCAGCGGCTGCTCGACGCGGCTGGGATCGAGTACGCCGGCTGCGACGCCGCGGCCAGCGCGCTCACGATGGACAAGTCCGCCACCAAGGCCCGCGCCGCCGCGGCCGGGGTGCGGGTGGCGGAGGGGGTCACTTTTACCGCGGCTGCGCGTCCCTCGGCTGCGGAATTAGTCGCCCGGCTCGGCCCGCGCGTGGTGCTGAAGCCGAACGCCGAGGGCAGTAGCGTCGGACTTAGCCTTCCCGAGGGCCCGGAGGCGATCGCCGCGGCGCTCGCCGGGATCAGCGCGGGGGCCTGGCTGGCGGAGCGCCGCCTTTCCGGGCGAGAACTCTCCGTCGGTGTCCTCGAGGGCCGCGCGCTCGGGGTGGTCGAGATCCGGCCGCGCTCGGGAGTTTACGATTTTACCAGCAAGTACACGCGGGGAATGACCGAGTACTTTGCGCCCGCCCCCCTCTCGACGGAGGAGACCGGCGCGGTCCAGCGGGCCGCGGAGGCCGCGTTTGGGGCCTGCGGCTGCCGCGATTACGCCCGGGTGGATTTCATCTTGGAGCCCGCCGGTCCCTGCCTGCTCGAGATCAACACCTTGCCCGGAATGAAGGAGACGAGCCTCCTGCCGATGAGCGCCCGCTGCACGGGCCTCGACTTCACCGCGCTCGTCCGGGCCCTTGTCGCCCCCGCCCTGCGGCGCTTTGCAACTCGGCGGGGGATCGGCTGACGATGGCGCGCGCGCTCCCTGATTCCGGTGGCAGCCGCAGTTGGCGGGACATCCCCCAGCCCGTGAACTCGCGCGTGATGTCGCGCGGCGGCCGTTGGCGCCGCCTGCGCCAGACGCTCCGCGCCCTGCTGCTCGCAGGGGCGGTCGCCGGCCTCGGCGGCCTCGCCTGGTTCATCGCTGGCGCCCTGAGCCGGGATCCGGAGCGGCTGCCCGACGTAGCTCGCTCCGTCCCGCTACGCCGCCTCGAGCTTACGACCACTGCCGGCGGCGTGCTCGATCTCCCTTGGCTTCGCGACACCCTCGCGCTGCCGCCCGCGGCCACCCTGATGGAACTGGACCTGGAGGCGCTCCGCGGCCGTCTCCTTGCCGATCCTCAGGTGGTCTCCGCCACGCTCACCCGGCAGTTTCCCGACGTCCTCGTTGTCCGTGTCGCGGAACGCTCTCCGGTCGCCCGGATCCGCTTCGAGCGGAACGGCGAGTCCCGCGACATGCTGGTTGCCTCCGATGGAGTCCTGTTTCCTGGCGTGAACCAGGACCCCGCCGCGTTGGCCGCGCTGCCCTGGCTTTCCGGGCTTGCGCTCCACCCCGCGGGCGATGGCTTCCGTCCGATCCCAGGAATGGCTTCCGTCGCCCAGCTGCTGGCCGATGCCCAGTATGCGGCGATGCCTCTCTACCGGACCTGGGTTTCCCTGTCCCTGGCCCGACTCGCGGCCGACCGCGAGATCGAGGTCCATACCCGGGACGGCTCGACCATCATCTTTAGCGCCGCCCGCGATTTCTTCGTGCAACTGGCCACGCTCGACTATCTCGCCACGCGCGTCCGCCGCGAACCAGGCTCGCACGCGCGCATCGACTTGACCCTTGGGCGCAACGTGCCGGTGATGATTACGCCGGCAGGGGAGGCCGGGGCCGCCCGGCGGCCGCCGCCTCCCGGTCCCGGCCGCTTTTCCCTCGATTCCTTCCCGCAGCGCTGAACCTCCCTTGAGCTCACGCCCCTACCACATCGGTGCCGTCGAGATCGGCACCTCCAAGGTCACCGTCATCGTTGGTGAGTATACCGGTCGCGAACTGGCCATCATCAGTCGCGCCGAGGTCCCCGCCCGCGGGATCATCAAGGGCGCCGTGGTGGATTACCGCGCAGCCAGCGACTGCACCCACGCCGCCTTGGAGCAGGCGGAGCGCGATGCCGGCGAGCGCATCGGTGGGGTTTTTCTCGCGCAGAGCGGCGGCCACCTCGAGGGCTTTTACAACGAGGCCGCGGTTAACGTGAAGGCCTCCGACAACCTCGTGGAGGCTGGCGACGTCGCCACGGTTTGCGAACTCGCCAAGGCCAAGCAGCTTCCTCTCGGCCGCTCGGTCGTCCATCACATCCGCCGCCCCTTCCGCGTCGACGGCCGCCTCGTCCCGGGCAGCCCTTTGGACCTCGTCGGCCACCGGCTGGAGGTCGGCTACTGGACCGTCCACGGCCAGGAGCAGCGGCTCGCCGACCTGATCCACGTGATCCAAGGCTTCAACCTGAAGGTGGATGAGCTGGTGCTCTCCAGCCTTGCCTCCGGCCATATGGTCACGTCTGCCGAGGAGCGGCAGCACGGGGTCCTCGTCATCGACATCGGCGCGGGCACGACCGATTTCGCCCTGTACCGCGATGGTTCGCCGCACACCACCGGGGTCGTGGCCGTGGGCGGTGAGCACGTCACCAACGACTTGGCCGTGGCCCTCCGCCTCACGGCGCCGCAGGCCGAAAAGCTCAAGCTGCGCCATGGCCGCGCCGAAGTGCAGGCTCGCGACCGTGCCGCCAAGGTCTGGCTCGACGGCAATTTCGCGATCGGCGACCGCCAATTTCCGCAGCTCGCCATCGAGCAAGTCACCGCCGCCCGCACCACCGAGATTCTCGAGGTGGTGCGCAAGCGCCTCGGCGCCGCCTTCTCCCCGGAAACGTGCGCCGCGGGCGTCGTGCTTACCGGGGGTGCCGCCAAGATCCCCGGGCTTCCCGCCGTCGCCGCCCGTGTCTTCGGCGTCCCCGCCCACCTCGGGGAGGCCCCCGGATGGATCAGCCCGAACCTCCGCGATTCAGGCTACCATACCGCCCTCGGGCTGCTCTACTACGGGATCATCCACCACGCTGAACGCCGCGCCCCCGCGCGCACCAAGAACAGTCTCTTCGCCGGGGTTCGCCGGCTCTTCGCCGACTGACCCGCGCGCCGATGAACCTGAACGAACTTCCCCTCGAGCAGCCGTTGCTCTCGGACCGCGGCATTGCCATCAAGCTCGTCGGCGTCGGCGGCGCCGGCGCTAACGCCGTCGATCGGCTGAAGATGGAGAATCTCGAGCGCCTCCGCCTCGCGGTCCTCAATACCGACCACCAGGCCCTGGCGAGTTCCCCCGTCCAGGAAAAGGTTCTCCTTGGGATGACGGTTACCCGCGGCCTGGGCGCCGGCGGGGATCCGGAACGCGGCCGCGAGGCCGCCGAATCCGACCGCGAGAAAATCGCCGCGGTCGTCAAGGACTGCGACCTCGTGTTCCTCGTCACCGGCATGGGCGGAGGCACCGGCAGCGGCGCCTCCCCGATCGTGGCCGAGATTGCCGCCGAGTCCGGGGCCCTGGTGATCGCGTTCGTCACGCTCCCCTTCAGCTTCGAGGGAGGCCGCCGCCTCAAGCAGGCCGAGGACGGGCTGCGTGCCCTCCGCGCCGCCTGCGACGCGGTCATTCCCCTGCCCAACGACGTCCTGCTCCAGGCCGCCGGGGAAAACGAGACGGTGCTCGATGC
>JBEDEF010000047.1:0-2504 GCA_041175845.1 Verrucomicrobiota bacterium | reverse complement strand
GGTGAACTGCTGTTGGTAACTGAGCTCCCAGCCCTGCACGACGGCGGTACCGGCGTTGGCGCTGCTGAGCCGGGTGAACCCGCCGAATTCCCCCGCGTAGCCGTTGTCGGTGCCCGTGCCGATCGTGCCGGAAGCGATGCCCCTCACGATGAAGTCGCGGATCGTCTTGTGGAACCAGCCGATCGTCAGGTTGCCCACTGGCTCGAAGTAGTACTCGAGGGTGGCGTCCCAGTTGCGGGCCGTCTGGGGCAGGAGCGAGGGATTGTTCACTGTCAGCGTCTGCGCGGCCTCGTTGATGGTCTCGTTGGGCAACAGGCTGCTGAGCGGCGGACGGCCGAAGCTGGTCGACCAGCTGAGCCGCGCCTTCCAGCTCGGGGCCAGGTCGCGAGTGAGGTGGATGCTCGGGAACGCCTGGGAGTAGCTGCCGCGGAGCTCGCGCCGGGTGCCGGCGTAGTCCCGCAGCGCGGAGCCGACGGGATCGGCCGCCTGCTGCGCCACGGTGCTCGGGACGCGCGCGCGGACCCAACCCCAGCTGTTGGTCGCGGTCTCCTCGACGCGCACCCCCGCGAGGAAGCCGGTGTCGCCCACGCGGCCCTGGGCCATTCCGTAGCCGGCGGTGACGGTCTCGGTGACGCGCCGGGTGCCGGTGAAGCGCTGCATCTGGCCCCAGTAGAGGTCTTCGCGCCAGAGGGCGGGCGCGATCGGCTGGCGGTCGCGGAAGAACTGGGACGCGTACCAGAAGGGGACCGCGAAGCCGGTTTCGCGGCGGTTGACGGTGCGGATGGAGGGATCGGCGGGGAGGGTGGTGCCGAGGTAGCTCCAGCGCCGGTGGCGGTTGAAGTCGTGGACGAACTGTTCGCGCCAGTGGAGGCCGGTCTTGAGGAAGGTGCGGAGCGCGGGCAGCTCGTAGCGGGCGTGGGCGCGGGCCTCGCGGACCTCGTGGTCGTTGTCGACGTTGTTGTTCTGGAAGAAGCCGTTGAGGCGGTAGTTCTCCGGCCGGGTGAGGTCGGGGCCGGCGGTCGGGAGGAATTGCGGGTACAGGTCGGAGCGGGTGCGGTCGAGGATCCAGCCGGCGCCGTTGACGCGCATCGTGAACTGGCCGCCGTCGTTGCCGAAGCCGTTGTTGATGTGGGTGGTGCTGAACATCACCCCGGCCTCGAGCTGCAGCGGGCCGGCGCGGTGTTCCCAGCCGAGGTCGCCGGTGCGGGTGCGGAGGAAGTAGTTGTTGGGTCCCTGCGTGAGGACGTCGAAGTTGGACGCGGTGGAGGGGCGGACCTGGGTGATGCGGTCGGTGTAGCCCGGGAGGATGCCGGCGGTTCCGGTGGTGCCGACGATCTGGTTGGTGAAGGCGCGGGTGGTGAAGCGGAGTTTCCCCATCTCGTTCGCGTCGTTGTAGATCGCGTTGAACGTGAGCTTGGTGCGGGCCGTCGGGCGGTACTCGGCCTTGAGGTTCACGCTGGCCTGCTTGCGGTTGTTGTACTGGTCGAAGGTGTTGTAGTCCCAGAGGAAGGCGGGCTCCGTCAGGGTGTTCTGGAAGTCGCGCGTCGTGCTGTGCGCGGCGCCGACGTTCTCGCTGTAGAACGTGTTGAGGGTGAGGCCGAGGTTGCGGGTGCCGCCGCCGACATCGAGGACCTCCCACCAGCCGACGTTGAGCAGGGGGTGCGAGCGGTGGCCCTCGCGGAGCGGGATCTGATCGGTGAACGGCGGCGCCCACCGGACGGCGAAGTTGTACGTCACCCGGCGCCGCTCCTGCATCGCGAGGGGCGAGCGGCTGCGGAGGTTGATCGTGCCGCCGAGCGAATCGGCGCCGCGGTCCGGTGTGTGGCCCTTGATCAGCTCGAGGCCCTCGAACATCGCGCCGGTGAGGTTGTTGATGCGCCCCTGCCGCGTCATCGCCCCCTGGGTCGAGAGCATCCCGCCGTCGAGGGTGATGTTGTTCAGGGTCGCGCCCATCCCGCGCACGGTGAAGCCGTCGATGCCGTTCTCGAGGTTGAGGGCGCCGGTGACGCCGGGCAGCAAAATGGCCAGCTCGCTCGCGCTCATGTTCGGCAGGTTCCCGTAGGAATCCATCGCGACCACGTTCTTCACGTTGGCCGCGTTGCGCTGGGCCGTGATGGCCGCGGCGCCGCCCTCGCGCTCGCCCGCCACGGTGAACGCGTCGAGGCGGTAGACCCCCGAGGTGAGCGCGAAGTCGAGGGTGGCGCGGCCGCCTGGCGGCACGGTGAGCGTGCGGCGCTGGGCGTCGAGGCCGGTGTAGGTGGCGGCGACCTCGAGGCTGCCCGGGGGCAGGCCGGTGAATTCGTAGCGGCCCGCCTGGTCCGTGAGGGTCGCGCGGCCCAGCGCCGGGAGGGTCACGCGCACGCCCTCCAGGCGGTCGCCGGTGGCGGCGTTGCTCACGTTGCCCGCCAGGCTGCCCGCGGGCTCCGCCGCGCCGGAGGGCGACGACACGAGGGAAATCAGGGCGAGCAGGGCGATCGCGCGGGCGGCGGGGAGGAGGGGCATGG
>JBEDEF010000046.1:0-4200 GCA_041175845.1 Verrucomicrobiota bacterium | reverse complement strand
GGCGCGCGTCGCGGCGTCGGCGGCGGCGGTGATCCCGGGCGGGCGGCCGGCGTTGCGGAGCGGGAGTTGGGCGGCGAGCGGGACGCCCTGGTGGCGGGCGGGGAGGAAGCCGGGGCCCCAGTTGGCCTTGCCGTTGGGCGGCTCGCCGCGGATGTCCGGCATCGCGACGAACGTGGGCAGGTTGTCGTTGAGCGAGCCGAGCGCGTGGCTGACCCAGGCGCCGGCGCTGGGGAACCCCTCGCGGGTGAACCCGGTGTTCATCGCGATGCAGCCCGGGCCATGCGTGTTAGTGCGCGCGGTCATGCTGTGGATGAACGCGATGTCGTCGACATGGCCCGCGAGGGCGGGGAGCAGGGAGGAGATCGGCTTGCCGCTACGGCCGGCGGGCCGGAAGGCCCAGGGCGACGGCATCAGGTTACCATTGCGGCCTTGGAACGTAACCTCGGCCTCCGCGCCCGGCAGCGGCTGGCCGGCGTAGCGCGTGAGCAGCGGCTTATGGTCCCAGAGGTCCACGTGCGACGCCGCGCCGGGGCAGAAGATCTGCAGCACCTGACGCGCGCGGGGGGCGAAATGGGGCCCGCCGGCCGGCACCGCGGCGGCATCGCGCGTCAGCAGGCGGGACAACGCGAGGCCCGCGAGGCCAGTATTCATCCGGCCAAGGAAGTGGCGGCGCGTGAGCTCGAGCGGGGTCATCGGGAGGGCAACGGCGGCGCGGGGCGGTCCGCGAGGCTCGCGGGACGACGCGAACAGATGGCCGCCGGGATGGCCAGCCCGTTGCGGCCGCGCGCCACGGCTCAGAGCTCGTCATCGCGGGCGCCGGGGAGGGCGGCCGCGGCGGGGTCGTGCCGGACGCGTTCGAGCCAGGCGGCCATCAGGGGGTCCGCGGCGCGGAGGCCAGCTGGCCACGGCGCGGCGACGAGGTCGATCACGCGGCGCACGCCGTCGGCCGCGACGACGAAGTTGCGCGCATGCAGGTCGGCAATGAGCCAAGGCCGGCCGGCGAGGAAGAAGAGCCGCGGGTGGTCGCGATTGGCGCGAAGGAAGCGCGATGGGATCTCGATCAGGCCGTCCGGCAGGAAACCGGAAGTGTCCGCGCCCTGCGGGAGCGGCTCGCCGAACACCTGCTTGGCGACGAGAATCCCCTCGGGAGTGACCGCGACCACCTCGGTACCCATCCCGCCGAGGGCGTGGACCAGCAGAAGCTTTTCGAGGAGGCCGCGGTAATCTCCGAGTTCCGCGTCAGCCTGCAGCGCGGTCTCCGTGCCCGGGCGAAAGCCGAAGACGCTGCCGATCCGCTTCTCCTCGCGGGGCAGGAAGAACTTGTAGACCGAGGTGTCGGCCGCTGCGAGGAAGGCGGAGGCCTCGACCCCGCTGTGCAGGTAGAGCAGGCGCGGGTTGCGCTCCTCGAGAGGATGCTCGACGTCGGCCGCGAACCCAAAGTCCTCGAGCGGCCGGACGGGCAGCGTCTCGCGGAAGTCACGGATGGCGGCACCCAAGGTCGCCCAAGGGCCCCCGGCACCCTCCAGCAGGCTTACTTCGTCTTCCGCGAGGAGGACGAGATCGCGGTCCGAATCTGCTCGGAGACCACATTCCGCTGCCGCCGCGCCGAGGCGAGCGAGCGCTTCCAGTCGTCGTTCGTGATCGTGCTGAAGGTCGGCGCGTTCTTCCGGCCGGGGGAGGCGCCGTCCCTGGATGCGGGTGGGTCTGCCGGTGAAGGGATCTTGCATGGGTCCGCCATACGCGAACCGAACGCCGGGGACGGGCCGAAGGCAAAGCTCTTCCGCGGGCGGCCGGGCGCCGCGACTTCAACGCGGAGGCGCAGGCCGGGGCGTGAGTCGATCGAGCACCGATCCCGCGAGCTCCAGGGTCTGGGTCGGGTAGGCAAAGGAGAGCCCCCGCCCCGCGACCAGCCGCAGGAGCGCCAGGTTCACCTCCTGCCGCAGCTGCAACCAGCGACGGAAATCCGGATCTAGCGCCTCGTAGGCGAGCCACAAGTCGAGGGAGGAGGGACTGAGATCCCGGAAAGCAACCTGCACCGATTTCGGATCCACTTCGGGCCGAGCCTCCAGCAGCGCCCGGATCGCCGGCACCAGATCCTCCAACTGCTCGGGTCGGCTGGCATAGGTGAGGCCCAGCACCTGTTCGACCCGCCGCCCCGTGAACCGCGACAGGTTGGTGATCGTGTCCGCCGCGACCGTCTTGTTCGGGATGATCATCAGCGACTTGTCCAGCAGGCGAATCCGCGTGGACCGCAGGCCGATGTCCTCGATCACGCCCACGTTGGCGCCGATGCGCACGGTCTCGCCGACGGTGTAGGGCTGATCGACGGCCACCACGATGGCGCCGAAGATGTTCGCGAGAGTGTCCTGGGCGGCGAGGGCGAAGGCGAGGCCGCCGATGCCCAGGCCGGCGAGCACCGCTTTCACGTCGAACCCGAGGCTCTGGAAAAGGAGCAGCGCCGCCACTACTGCGAAAACCGTGAACACGGTCTTCCGAATCCAAGGCAGGAAGGCGGCAACCTGGAGCGAGCGTTGCCGTGCCACCTCGTTGAGGTGGTCGAGCAGAGCCCCGAGCGCACACCATAGGCCCCAGAAAAGGACGAGCGAGAAGGCGACCTGCGAACCCGCGCCAAGGTAATGGTCCACGAACGCGGGCAGCTTCAGCACCCGCAGGGCGGAGAAGAGCCCAAAGACGACAATCAGCGCCGACGCCGGACCCTCCAGGGCCGGGAACATCTTGTCGTCCAAAGTCGTCTCCGTGCGCGCGGCAAGCCGGCGCAGCGAGGGGAAGATAAGACGGGTGATGATTCGCCGCGCCAACAGCGCAACGACCAGCAGGACGAGACTGATGGAATAATGCGCCACCGTATTGCCGCCCGACTGGAGGTCGAAGGCGGCGAGCAGGCGGTCGGTGCCCTGCTCCAGGTAGTCGGGGGCCGGCACCAACGGCGCCGGTGCGGCGGCCGCGGGAGTCGAGGCGGCGGGAATCGCCGGCGCGGTCCGGGCAGGTTCCGCGGCGCCCCCGGCCGGTTCCGCCGCGCGCAGCAGACCCGCCAGCACCAAGGGAGCAAGCCGCCGCCCGAAGGACGAGAATTTCATCCCCGACGACAGTCCCCGGCGCACCGGGTTGTCAAAGGCTTTGCCCGACCCGCGGCAAGGTCAGGCGGGCGGCAGCTCGAAGCGGCCGGCCACTACGCCGCGCACCGTGAGATCCTCGTCCAACTTCTCCCAACGCAGGGCGGCTCCCCCCAACTCGAGGGCAACCGCGCGGAGATCCGCGTCCGCGGCCTCCCGGAGACGACGAAAACGGTCGGCGGAGAAACCGACGATCCGCCCGTCGTTCAACTCGAGCAAAATCTCCCGGCCTTCCACCCAGGCCCGCCGGGCGATCACAGCCTCACCGGATTTGGCGGGAGCGATGGAATTCATGGTAGGCGGCAAGCAACCGCGGTTGGTTTTGGAAGACAAGTGGTTTGAGGCTCCGGAGCAGGTGGGAGCGCAGTCCGCCGCCGCTCGCCAAACGGACGGGGTCGAGCCAGAACTTGCACTCGCCTTCCGGGGTGCGGATGTGGATGTGCGGCGGTTCAGCACGCTCGTCGGAGTAAAAATGGAACCGCAGGGCACCTGCTCTGAGCACGGTGGGCATTCCATCACGGTCCCCTTCGGTCCCGCGCTGGGCGGACCGGGAGTTCTGGACTTGAGGTTCGGGCGGCCAGCGAGGGGTGCACCGTCCGAGCAAAGGCGGGACGAGGGGCGACGTCACCCCGCCCGCAGCCTGAAATTACGGGCCCACCCGTCGGCAGGCCGGGGATTGTTTCCGTGCCCTCAGGCGGGCGCCTGCGCGCCCGTACGGCCTCGGCGTATCCAGCCGAACAGGAACAGCGTCGCGAACAAGAGGGCCTCGACCACGTAGCGCAGGTAATCGTAGGCACGCGCCCCATCGGCCGCGCCGGTGAACCCCTGCCAGAGCGGCCGGAACCACGCCGAGACCGCCGCGTCCGTCAGGATCATATCCCCCGCCACTTTGCCAAGGATCGCCGCTCCCAGGAACACCACCACCGGGTAATTCGCCATCAGCCGGGAGATGAAGTTGCTGGCGAACACCACCAGCGGGATGCTCAGCGCGAGGCCGAACAGCAGCAGGCCGAAGTGCCCGCGCGCAGACCCCGCCACCGCCAAAACGTTGTCCAGCGACATCGTC
>JBEDEF010000045.1:0-2903 GCA_041175845.1 Verrucomicrobiota bacterium | reverse complement strand
CGCTCTGCCGGTAGGGACCGTGATTGCCCCCGCCGCTCGCGCCGAAGCGCGGACCCTCGTCCCAATTGAGGCCGAGCCAGGTCAGGCTCTGGTAGATCAGCTGCAGGTACTCCTCCCGGTTGCGCTCCTTGTCCGTGTCCTCGATGCGCAGGATGAAGGTGCCGCCGGTGTGGCGGGCATAGAGCCAGTTGAACAGGGCCGTGCGGGCGCTCCCGATATGGAAGAAGCCGGTCGGACTGGGCGCAAAGCGGACGCGGACGGGAGACATAAAGGGCAAGGTGAGGAGGCGCCGGGAAGCGGCGACAACCCTCACCATTCCCCGCGACGCCCGTCCGGGGCTCAATGCCGAAATCGCCGGAATTTCACTTGTCGGCGTCACCAGATTGGGGAACTCGTGTCCTCTAACCCATGAAGCCACTCAAAGTCGTCGCGCTGCTGCTGGGCACCGGAGCCCTCCTCACCGTGGCCACGGTCGGCGTCGCGTTGATCCCCGCGTTCCAAACCTGGGCCGCCCACCGAGCCCTGGCAGGTTCCCCCTTAGCTGTGGAAAGGGTGGCTTTCGGGCTCTCCGGAGCTCGCTTGGAAGGCATCACGCTGCGACAGCCGGGGTGGCTCGTCCGCGCGGGCACCCTCGAAACCCATTACCGCCCCGCAGCTTGGCTCTGGCAGCAGCGAATGGAGATCGAAGTTTTTCAGCTGCGCGAAGTGGTCGTGGAGCGCGTACCGATCCCCCCACTGGCCCCGGCCGGCGCATCCGCTTCGATCGTAGCTGCCGCCCGGGCCGACGTGCGACCGACCACCTCGCCGCGCCCGACTCCGGCGCAACCAGAGGCGTTTGCCGGGCTGCTGGAACCGGGGCGCCTGCCCCTCGATCTCCGGCTAGGCCAGTTCCTCCTGGAAGGTCGCGCCACGCTGGCCCCCGGACAAACCGCCACCTTCAAGGTGACCGCGTCCAACCTCGGGACCGGGACCGAGGGCAAACTCGAGTGGTCAGCCGACTACGCTGACACCACGCCCGACGTCGCCCTCCGCGGCCTGCGCTCTACCGGGACGGCCACCCTGGCCATCGGCGCTGACCGCGTGCCGCGGACCGCCGGAGTCGAGGCCCTCCTCGCCGTGCTCGGACCTGCCCTCCCCTCGGATCAAGTCACGTTCGGCGTCCAAACCACGCGCGACGACCGGGGCCAGGAGAGCTACACCGCGCGCCTCGGCCTGATCCGGCGCGGCCAGGCGGAAACCCTCTTGCAGGCCCAGGCCGCTTTCGTCCCACCGCAGGCCGCCATCACCGGCACTTGGGAAGTGACCCTCCGCAGCGAACAACTCGCGGCGCTGCTCGCGGGCTTCGGACTCCCCGAGGTCGCGGCCACCGGCAAGGGCACGTTCTCCGTCCGGCCGGACGGCACCGCCGGATCGACGACCGGGCGCCTCCAAGCCGTCGTCTCCCGGCTCCATCAGATCTCGCCCACGCTGGCCGGCATCGGGGCCATCCAAGTTGCCGCGGGCTTTGATCTCGGGCTCGAGGACAATGCCGCGCAGCTGAAGGCCTTTGACGTCGACTTGCGCGAAGCCGGCGGCCGTCGGTTCGCGCGGCTTCAATTGACCCAGGCCGCCACCTACCGGCTGACGGACCGGAAGCTCACGCTCGCCAACGCGCAGGCGGAGGCGGCGCGGCTGACCCTAGACGCCGTTCCCCTCGCGTGGGCGCAGCCGCTCCTGCCTTCGCTCCAAGTCGGCGGCGGCACCCTTTCCCTGCAGCTCTCCGCGATCGGCGAGCCCGACGGCAGCCGGATCCGCCTGGAGGGCGCCGCGCCCCTGCACTTGCAGGCGGTGACGGTCCGCGACGCCTCCGGCCAGGCGCTCGTCGAAGGTCTCACGCTGTCCGTCCGGCCCAAGGTAGACTATGCTCAGGACCGCGTCCGGGCCGAGTTGAGCGAACTGCGGCTGAGCCTGCCGGCAGGCGACTCCGTGACCGGGGTCCTCCGGGCGGAGAGCGGCCCGCTGAGCGCGCGTCCGGCCACCACCTTCGAAGCGCAGTTGGACGCGCGGGTGGCCGCGTTGCTGCGTCCCTTCCTCGCCTTTGATCCGGGTGCCTTGGAAGCCAAGCTCAGCCTGAGCGGCCGCCACGAGGGGCACGTCCTCGACGTGACGCAGGCCGCGGTGCGGGTGAACCGGGCGGGCGGGGCGCTCCTCGCGGCGGCGACTGTGCTGCAACCTGTCCAAAGCGACCTGCGGGCCAGTCGCTGGACCGCCCGCGATGTCACCGCCCCGGCCGCGCGTCTGGAACTCGGGGAGATTCCGCTCGCCTGGGCCGGGGCCTACCTTCCGGCCAGCCAGTTCTCCGGCACGCTGAGCGGCGCCACCCTGACCGTGGCCTGGGCCGCGGACGGCGCCGCCATCCTCAACACCACCGCTCCCCTCACCCTCCGCGGCGCCGGGGTGACCCTCGAGCAGAAACCCCAAGTGAACAATCTGGACCTGATCCTCGACGCCACCGCCACACGGCGGGAGAGCGGCGTGAGCTTCGCCGTCCGCAAGCTGGAGGCGCGGCAAGGTGAGGAGTCGCTCCTGCAGTTGGACGCCGAGGGCGAACTGACTCCCGGTCCCAAGCCCGCGGGCAAGATCAAGGGGACCCTGCAGGCTGAAGCCCTGCTCTTCCGCCAGCCCGCCCTCGCCGCCATCCTCCCGCTGGCGCAGGGTCGCATCCGCACGACCTTCGACACTACGTTCAAGGTCGGCGATGCCCTCGCGGCCAAGCTCACCCTCACGACCCGGGGCCTCGGCCTCCGCGGGGCCCCGGCGCTCGGCGACGCGGACCTCGCCCTCACCGGCTCCGCCAAGGCGGATGGTTCCGCGACCTTTTCGCTGCCCCTCAGCGTCACCACCGCCGGGCGCAAGTCGGACCT
>JBEDEF010000044.1:0-6045 GCA_041175845.1 Verrucomicrobiota bacterium | reverse complement strand
GACCTGCAACGCGGTGGCAACGGTCAGCTCATTGACCTCGCCCGCGGCTGTAAACGACGCCCCACCGATACGTTCGTTCCCAAGGAACTGATCCGCCGCTTCAAACTGCGCGCCGGCTCGATGGTCGGAGGCACCGCCTTCCCGCCCGACGGCCGCTTCCCCAATCCCAAGATGCGTTTCATCGAAACGGTCGACGGCGCCCCGCTGGAGGATCGCCGGGCCCGCTTCGAATTCACGACGCTCACGACCATCTCGCCGAACCAGCACCTCCGGATGGAGATGAAGGACGGTCGCCTCACCACCCGCGCCGTCGATCTCTTCTGCCCGATTGGCAAGGGGACCCGCGGCCTAATCGTGGCCCCGCCCCGGACCGGGAAGACGACCCTCCTGCGCGATATGGCGCTGGGCGTCCTCGAGAACAACCCGGAATGCCACGTGATGATTCTGCTCGTGGACGAGCGCCCCGAGGAGGTGACCGACTTCCGGCGCAGTGTGCCCGCGGCCGAGATCTGGGCCTCCTCCAACGACGAGCAGATTGAAAATCACATCCGGATCGGCGAGCTCTGCATCGAGCGAGCCAAGCGCCTCGTCGAGGCCGGCCGCGACGTCGTGCTCTTTGTCGATTCGATCACCCGCCTCTCCCGCGCCCACAACACCGCGCGCAATTCGGGCCGCACCGGCTCCGGCGGCCTCGACGTTCGGGCCCTGGAGAAGCCGCGCCAGCTCTTCGCCACCGCGCGCCGCACCGAGGAGGCCGGCTCCCTCACCATCATCGCCAGCGTGCTCGTCGAGACCGGGAGCCGGATGGACGACGTGATCTTCCAGGAGTTCAAGGGCACCGGTAACATGGAGCTGGTGCTCGATCGTAAGTGCGCCGAGATGCGCCTCTGGCCCGCGATCAACATTGGTGCCAGCGGCACCCGCAAGGAAGAGCTGCTGATCGAGGCCAAGACCCTCGAGGGCATCCATTTCTTCCGCCGCGCCCTCGTTGCGCAGAAGATCGAGGAGGCCACCGAGACGATGATCGCCCGGCTGTCCAAGACCAAGACCAACGCCGAGTTCCTAAAGCTCATCGCGCGCTGACCGCAGCCGAATTACCGCTTGCTCCGCCCCGCTAGTTGAAATTTACCCTGTCCGTTTCCTCCGCCGACTGATCCCCGCGACCCGACCAACCAAGCATGCATAGTTTTTCCGAGCAGTGTCTCGACATGGCCCGCTCAATGCTGGCCCACAACCTCGACTCCATCCAGCCCGACGGCACCATCCTGCCCGCGCACCAGGAGCAATCCCGTCCGGATGAGCCGGGCCACGTCGCCTTCGCCCTCGGCGAATTCTATCGGGCGACCGGCGAGACCACGCTCAAGGGTCACGACCTCGTTGACCTAGCCGCCCGTTGCATCACCGCGCAGATGTTCACCGAGCCGGCTGCTGAAAACGGCCTCGCCTATGCCGCGCTGGGCCTGCTGGCCTTCGGCCCGTCGAAGGAACGCAACCCGGTCTGGGAGCGGCTCGTTGAGGAGACGCAACTGCGCATCGACAAGTCCCTGCTCCACCGCAGCGACTATGACAACCACTGGCAGGCCTTCAACATCGCGAAAGCCGTCGCGCGCTTCAGCCTGGGCCTCTCCAAGAAAGACGAGACCTCGCGCCTGATCGAGCGGATGTGCGACCGCATCGGCCAAACGAGTTCCAACGGCTTTTTCGACGATTCGACCGAGGGCCTTGGGGGTAACTTCAACCTCTACGGGGTGATGGCCTTCGTCTTCACCCGCTCCGCCCTCCAGCTCCACGCGAACAGCGGCGTGCGCGACCGCAAGCTCCCCACCCTTCGCACCTACGCGGAGAAGTACATCAAGATGATGCCCGACCTGGTCCGTCAGGACGGCCTCGGGTGGGCCTTCGGCCGCGCCGCTGGCGCTTATGGCCAGATGCACTGCATCAGCCTCATCCTGCAGGGACTCCGCGACGGATGGATCGCCGATGACCAGAAGGTCAAGTACTACGACATCCTGCGCCGGCTGTTCATGTTCTTTTACGAGACCTACCTCGATCAGGAACACGGCTTCCTCGATCTGCGCGATGAGGAGCGCACCGCCTACGGCCAACACACCACCCGGATGGCGAACTTCGACGCCGCTCGCTACCTGTGCCAGTGGTCACGACTCGCCAAGACAGTGCAGATGCCCACCGGTGCACCCAAGGTGGAACCCACCCGCACTTCCGGCCGCTTTGTCATCTTCGACAAGTCCAACCGCAAGGAACAGGGCCTCTTCCTGTACCGGGACGCTGACTCCGGCCTGCACCTCCAGATCCCGCTCGTCAGCTCCGGTTCCACCCTCACCAGCGACTCGCTCGCCTTCCCGCACGCCCCCGGGATCTTCGATTGGCCCAACAACGTTTACGCTCCGATTTTGCTACCCGAGCTCACATTCGGAGAGCACGTGACGCTGCCGGCCTTCTACGGTAAGAACTGCGTCACCGGCCTCGGCCTACGCAACAGCTTCTTCTTCCGCTACGACCAGCCCGAGCTGATCAACACGCGCGAGGAGTTCGTGCGCGGCCTCGGTAGCGTGAAGGTCAATTGGACCTTCTCCGGGAACAAAATCAGCTGCGAATTCGCCTACACCGTCCGCCAGCAAGTCACGCTCGACAAGTTCCGCTACGTTCTGGCGATCGCCGCGCCTCACTCCCACTACCGCGCTACCGGCTCGATCACCCTCGGGCCGCAAGGCCACCGCTGCAGCGTCGCCAAGGACGACTTTCAGGCCACGTGGCGCGAGACGGAAGTCGTGAGCGCCGATCCGGCCTACCGGACCAACTACGGCAAGATCCACTATCTCCAGTCGATGGTTCGGGACCACCCTCTCATCATGCGGCCGGGTCAGGTCTACCGCTTGGCAGTCAACTTCGAGCCGGACGTCGCCCACGTCGACGCCTAAGGCCCACCGAAGGGCACCGCCTCGCTCTCCGCCGATGCTCTCCCGGCGCATCATCCCCTGTCTCGACGTCAACGCTGGTCGCGTCGTCAAGGGCGTGCGGTTTCAGGAACTCCGGGATGCGGGCGACCCCGTGCAGTGCGCCCGCGCCTACGATCGCCAAGGGGCGGACGAACTGGTCTTCCTCGATATCACCGCCTCGAGCGACGATCGCGGCATCATGCGCGAAGTCGTCGCCGCGACCGCGGAGCAGTGTTTCATGCCCCTGACGGTGGGCGGTGGGCTACGTCAGGTGGGCGACATCGAGGCGATGCTCCGGAGCGGGGCGGACAAGGTCTCCCTCAACACGGCTGCCATCCGGGAGCCACGCCTCGTCCGCGACGCCGCTGATCGCTTCGGCGCCCAATGCATCGTCGTCGCCATCGACGCCAAGCGGGAACCGGACGGCCGCTCTTGGCGGGTGTACACCCACGGGGGGCGCAACGCCACCGCGCTCGACGCGGTCGACTGGGCGCGCCAGGCGGTGGCGCTCGGTGCCGGCGAAATCCTGCTCACCAGCATGGACGCCGACGGAACCCAAGCCGGCTACGACTGCGCCCTCACGCGCGCCGTCAGCGATGCGGTGCCGGTGCCGGTGATCGCCAGCGGCGGCGCGGGTACGATGGCCCACTTTGCGGAGGTGCTCGAAAACGGCCACGCGAGCGCCGTGCTGGCGGCGAGCCTTTTCCACTTCGGCACCTTCACGATCCCGCAGGTCAAGGACTACCTCGCCCTGCAGGGCCTCCCGGTCCGCCGCTAACCGGCGGCCGGCGTGGGCGCAGGAGCCGCGGCGACCGGAGCGGTTGGCGCCGCCCCTTTGGGGGCGCCGACGAGGACGCTGAGCTGCTCCTGGACCGCGACGAAAAACTCGGGGGTGAGTTCCCCGGCGGACACCTCGAATACCGCCTTGGAGCGGGCGTGCTCGTAGCGGAGGCGGAGGCCATCCGCCGTCCGGCCCCGCGGCCGGAGCACCTTCTTGCGCTCCAGCATCAGCGCCAGGAACTGCAACAGACGGGTGTTCTCCGACGTTGGCTCAGTGGTCGGGTCCGCGAGGGTGACGAACAGGCTCTCGGCGGTGAGCTTCAAGGCGCGGTCGGGATTCTCCCCGCTGCGCCGGGGACGAAACGGCTGCACCCAACGGCAGGCGACCCGGCCGGGCGGGGTGAACGCACCGAGATGCTGCTCTAAAACGTCGCAGCGCGCGATCTCCAGGGAAGGCCCGATCTGAACCAGATGGCTCGCCACCCTGGCGCCGGCCACGAAAGGCTCGCCCGAGACCTGACAGGTGGTGGCGACGGGCTGCAGGGATAGCTCCATAATCAGGTCAAAAGCTAGGGACGCCCTGATCGGAGGCTAGCCCGAAGATGGCACTCGGACGCAGAAAAACATTCCCACGAACGGAGGCGACCGCCAGCTTGCGGTTACCGTGGCCGCGGCGCCCTCCAACCCCTCCGACCTCCTCCTGCTCGCCATCGATCTCCAGCCTGGCCTGCTTGCCACGATGGATCCGGCGGGCCTCTTAGCGCGTGACTGCCGGTTCGCCCTCGCAGCCGCGGTCGGCCTCGGCCTACCCGTCGCTTTCACCGAGCAGGTGCCGGCGAAACTGGGCGCCACCCCGGCCGCTCTCCGCGCCGCCGCGCCGTCCGCCCCGGTTTGGGCGAAGCAGAGCTTTTCCGCGCTGGGGGACGATAAAATCCGCGCCGCCCTCCTCGGGCCCGAAGGTCCACGCCACCTCCTGCTCGCGGGGATCGAAACGCCGATCTGCGTCTACCAGACCGCGATCGAAGCGCTTCGCGCGGACCTGACCGTGACCGTGCTGACCGATTGCGTGGGCGCCCGCCGACCTGCCGACGCCGCGGCTGCGCTCGACGCGTTGGCGCGCCTCGGGTGCCACCTCCTGCCCGCTGAGACCGTCTTTTACTCGCTGGTGCAAGACGCCGGCCACCCGTTCTTCCGGGGTTTGACCGCGCTGGTCAAAGCGCGTCCGGGCGCCAATCCAGTCGAGGGGCCAATCTTATGAGCAACGTCTCCCCCACTGTGCTAGTTCGTGAGCTCAAGGCGCTGGGCACGGAAGCGAGCGGTCGGCCGTTCTCCGCCGTGCTGGTGGTGAAGAAGGCCGCGCTGAAGACCGCCAGCAACGGCAACGGCTTCCTGAGCGCCGAACTCGGCGACCGCACCGGCTCGTTCAGTTGCACGGTATTCGGGGACAGTCCGGCCTTCGAGGCCCTGCGGGCCGCCGGCGAGGGCGGCGTGGTCCGCATCGAAGCCAAGATCGACTACTATCAGGGCCGGCTTTCGCCGCGACTCCAGCAGGCGGAGGTCCTCGGGGAAGAGCAATTGGGTGCCCCGGGGGTGATTGACAACCTGGTCGAACTGGCCCCCGAAGACCCGCAGGCCCTCTGGGCGGAATTGGAGACGTTTATCGCCGCCCTTCGGCACGAGGAACTCCAACTCGCAGTGCGCGGGGTTTTCGAGGAAATCGGCGCTACCTTCCGCTGGTCGCCGGCGGCGGTCGCGATGCACCACGCCTACCGGCACGGCCTGCTGGAGCACACCGTGCGGATGGCCCGAGCCTGTCGCGCGCTCCTGCCGCTTTATCCTGAGGTGGACGCCGACCTCGCCCTTGCCGGCATCCTCCTGCACGACACCGGCAAGGCGATCGAGTACGAGGGCTCGCTCGCGACCCGCCGGAGTCGCCGCGGTATCCTGCAGGGACACGTGGTCCTGGGCTACCAGCTGGCGCGAAAGCACGGCATGAAGGCGCGTCTGGACGCCGATCGCTTGGAGCGCCTGGAGCACATTATTCTCTCGCATCAGGGTGAACCCGAATGGGGGGCGGCCGTTTATGCGGCCACTCCTGAAGCCGTCTTCGTTTCGATGATCGACAACCTGGATGCCCGGATGGGAATGGTCCAGCGGGCCCTGCGCCAAGCCGCGCCAGGAGATGAGTTCTCCGAGCGTCTTCCCGGCCTCAATTCCGCCCTGCTCACCAAGCCGCTTCCCGCCCCTTCCAACCCTGCCAACCCACCCGCCTGAACCAACGCCCTTTTCCCGATGCGCCTCCCCACGC
>JBEDEF010000043.1:0-3009 GCA_041175845.1 Verrucomicrobiota bacterium | reverse complement strand
CTGTAAAGCCGGACCTCTGGGCGAAAGACCCGCTTGAGCCGGCAGGGAAAGCGGCGCAGGTTACCGGTGATGGGCCCTTCCCCTTCGTTCCGCACTTGGCTGCTTGCCGCCGCCGCGATCGGCGCCCCGGCGCTCTTCCTGCTGTGGACGCCCCGCGCGGACGCCCCGGCCGAAACCGCAGTATCGATGCTGACGGAGACCGCGCACGCCTCCTCCGTTTCCTCGCACGAACCCGGTGCACCCGACGCTGAACTGGGGCAACTCCTCGCTGAACCGGACCCAGGCCGCCGCCTGCAGGGCTTTTTTCGGTACTTTGCACCCCTGGTCGCCTCCGATCCGGTCGCCGCGCTCCGCTGCCTTCGTCAAGTGCCCGCCGGACCGGAGCGAACCCAAGGTGCCTTCTTACTGGTGCAACAACTGGCGCCCGCGGACCCACTCGCGGCCCTGGCGGTGGCGAGCGAATTCTCCGCTCCGGATGACGGCGGCCTACTCCTCGGCGTCCTCTTCAGCCGCTGGGCCCAGCAGGACCTGGCGGCGGCCCTCGCGCGCTGGGAAACCCTCCCGACGGGCCCTGTCCGCGAAGCGTCGTTGCGCGCGCTCGTCGAGTCTTGGGCACGCCGGGATGCACCCGGAGCCTTGGCTTGGGCCCGGTCCCGGGAACCGGGGGCGGAGCGGGTCGCGGCTCTGGAGGCCTGCCTCCGGGAACTTGCCTCCCGGGACCCAGCGGCGGCCATCGCCGAGGCGGCGAGCCTGCCCGCGGGCAACGCACAGGAGCGGGTGCTGCAGCAGGCTTTCGCCCAACTCGTACGCCGCCAGCCCGACGAAGCCGCGCGGCTTCTGCCGGCGCTGCCCCCGGGGGACGCGCAGACCCTCATCGTCTCGGACGTGGCCCGCGCCCTCGCCGAACGGGATGTCCGTGGTGCTCTCGCGTGGAGCAACGGGCTCGCGATCGACTTCACCCGTTGGCTCGCGCTCAGCTCCGTGCTCAGCGTGTGGGCGCAGCGCGACCTCGCCGCCGCCGCGCGGCACGTCGTGGAATTACCCCCCGGGCCGACCCTCGACTACCTCGCCGGCCAGTTCGTCATCCACCTCGCCGCCCGCCCGCCGGAGGCCATCGCCTGGGCGGAGTCCCTGAGCCCCTCGGCCCGCGACGCGGCCTTCGTCACCCTTGCCTCCGCTTGGGCGCAGAGTGCGCCCGCCGAGGCCATCGCCTGGGCAGGTGGGCTGCGCGCGGAACCCACACGCACCAACGCCCTCGCCGCAGCTCACGCAGTCTGGCGCGCCCTCGACCCGTCAGCCGCCCGACAATGGCTAGAGGCGGCGGGCCTGCCCGCGGCAACCCGTTCCCGCATCCTCGCACCACGCTAAGTCATGGCGGAACGAATCCTCGTGGCGCTCTCCGGCGGCGTCGACAGCGCCGTCGCCGCCCTGCTCCTCCGGCAGGCCGGATACGACGTGGCAGGTGCCTACATGAAGAACTGGATCAACGAGGAGGGCATCATCGGGGATTGCCCCTGGGAGCAGGACATCGCGGACGCGCGGGCGGTGGCCGCCCATCTCGGGATCGGCTTCGAAGTGGTAAATCTGATGCGCGAGTACCGGGCGCGCGTGGTGGAGTACCTGTTGTCCGGTTATGAGCGAGGCTTCACGCCAAACCCCGATGTCATGTGCAATCGGGAGGTGAAGTTCGGCGTTTTCCGCGACTGGGCACGCGCCCAGGGCTTTGCCGCAGTGGCCACCGGACACTATGCACGCCGCGAGGATTCGCCTGAGGGACCTGCGCTGCTGGAGGGCGTGGACGCGGGCAAGGACCAGACCTACTTCCTCTCCCTCCTGAGGCCGGAGCAGTTGGCGGACGCCCGCTTTCCGGTAGGTCACCTGACCAAGCCGGAGCTCCGCCAGGTTGCCCGCGCGGCGGGCCTACCCAACGCGGAAAAGCGGGACAGCCAGGGCATCTGTTTTATCGGTCAAGTACGGATGTCCGATTTTCTGCGCGCTCACGTGCCGGATGCGCCCGGGCCGATCGTACGCGCCGCGGACGGTCGCGAGGTGGGGCGGCACCCGGGACTCCATTACTTCACCCTCGGCCAGCGCCGCGGCATCGGCGTGCCATCGAACACGGATCACCGCGCCTACGTGGTGGTGGGCAAGCGAGCGGCGGACCGGGCCCTCCTCGTCGCCTTCGACGAGCCCGCGGCGCCCGGTCTCTTTCACGCCAAGGCCCGGGTCGAAGCCCTCAGTTGGCTGGCTGGACCGGTGGAAATCGCCCGGCCGCTGGAGGGCCGGGTACGGCACCGGGATCCGCGTGTCCCTATTGAATTTCTGCCCCGAGGTGACGGCACCGCGGAGGTGCGCTTCGCGCGGCCGCAACGCGGGCTCGCCCCTGGGCAGATCCTCGCGCTGTACGACGGGGCACGGCTGCTCGGCGGCGGCATTTTTGCCTGAGCGTCTCACCGCAACGCATTCGGGATTGCCGCCTCCGGCGCGCCCCAGCCACCTTGGGACGTCGGCCATGCTTTCCCTACCCCGCATCGCCGCCGCGCTGCTCGCGGCCTCCCCGCTCGCTCTTGCCCGGGCCGCTCCCGCGGCCACCGTAGAGTTCAACCGGGACATCCGACCGGTGCTCGCGGAACACTGCTTTACGTGCCACGGGCCCGATGCCGCCCACCGCAAGGGGAAGCTGCGGCTCGATGTGCGGGAGGAGGCGATCGCCCGCGGCGCTCTCCAGCCGGGTCAGCCGGAAGCGAGCGAGCTCCTTTTGCGCCTCGCTTCGCCGCACGCCGACGAGGTGATGCCGCCGCCGGAGGCCAACAAACCCGTCTCCCCCGCGACGCGCGCGCTGCTGGAACGCTGGATCCGCGAGGGTGCCCCTTATCAACGCCATTGGGCTTACACCCCGCCCGAGCGACCCAGGATCCCACCCGGGGAAAACGGGATTGATCACCTGCTGAGCCGTTCGCCCGCCACTTCGGGGTTGACGCCCGCCCCGGAAGCGGACCGGCGCACGCT
>JBEDEF010000042.1:0-2823 GCA_041175845.1 Verrucomicrobiota bacterium | reverse complement strand
TCATGGTACCGCGCTCGGGCGGGGAAAACCGTGCCACGCCCGCGCTGGCTGCGCTGCCCGCGGAACCTGGTGTGCTGACTGCGGCGCCGGCGCCGACGGCGGAATTGGCCTCGCCAGCCTTGCCCGCCCCCGCGCCGGAGTTCGCACCCGTGGTGGCGGAAGCCGCGGCGGTGGCGGTAACCTCGGCGGTGCCGGAGCAGGCGGTGGCGCCGGCGGTGGTAGCGATGAATTCCTTTCCGCTGACTTGGGCTGCCGCGGGTCCGGCGGAGACTTTGGTGGAGGGTTCCCTGCTGGGGGGCGCGAAGCGGCGGGAGACCCGCGCGGCGAGCGCGCGAGCGGTCGTAGAGCCGTTACAGCAGATGGTCCCGCCGGGCGAGCGCCGTGGGGCGCGCCTCCTCACCGCAATGGTTGCTGCCGCGACGGTGGAGTCCGGCCCTCGCGCGACCGAGCGGTTGGCGAGCCGGCTCTCCGAGGATCGGCTTTACGACCAGATCGAGCGTTTCGGCGCCCGGGGCGCGGGTGTGAACGTTCGTTTTTGAATCGGACGGGCCCTTGCGGGCGGGGGCTAGTCTGCCGTCCCGGTCCCCCCTCAGTGCTTGGCCGGCAGGCACGCGCCGCAGCCGTTGGCGAAGAAGTCGTTGCCCTTGTCGTCGACGAGGATGAACGCCGGGAAGTTCTCCACTTCAATCTTCCAGATGGCCTCCATCCCGAGCTCGGCGTATTCTATGACCTCCACGTGGCGGATGTTCTCCTTGGCCAAAATGGCCGCGGGCCCGCCGATACTTCCGAGGTAGAAGCCGCCGTGCTTCCGGCAGGCGGCCGTCACCGCGGCGCTGCGATTCCCCTTGGCGAGCATCACCATCGACCCGCCGAGCGACTGGAAAAGATCGACGTAGCCATCCATCCGGCCGGCCGTGGTGGGTCCGAAAGAGCCGGACGCGAGGCCGGTGGGGGTCTTCGCGGGACCCGCGTAGTACACTGGGTGGTCCTTGAAATACGTGGGCAGGCCCTGCCCGGCGTCGACGCGCTCCTTGAGCTTCGCGTGGGCGCTGTCGCGGGCGACGATGAGCGGGCCGGAGAGTGAGACGCGGGTGGTCACCGGGTACTGGGACAGTTGGGCCAGGATCTCGGACATCGGGCGCCGCAGATCGACGCGCACGATGGACTCGTCTTTCCAGAGGCGGCTGGCCGCGGGAATGTAGCGACCCGGTTTGGTCTCCATTTGCTCGAGGAAGATGCCCTCGGGGGTGATCTTTCCGCGGATGTTGCGGTCGGCACTGCAGGAGACACCCATCGCGACGGGACAACTGGCGCCGTGACGGGGGAGGCGGATGACGCGGACGTCGAGGGCGAAGTATTTGCCGCCGAACTGGGCGCCGATGCCGGTGGCGCGGGAGAGCTCCAGCACCTTCTGCTCCATCGCGAGGTCGCGAAAAGCGCGGCCGTGCTCGTTGCCAGTGGTGGGGAGCGCGTCGAGGGCCTTGGCGGAAGCGAGCTTGAGCGTCTTCATGCAGGCCTCGGCGCTGGTGCCGCCAATCACGAAGACCAGATGGTAAGGCGGGCAGGCGGAGGTGCCGAGGAGCGGGAGTTTCTCGATCACCCACTTCTCAAAGCTCTTCGGGTTCAGGAGCGCCTTGGTCTCCTGAAAGAGGTACATCTTGTTCGCGGAGCCGCCACCCTTGGCGATGAAGAGGAACTCGTATTTCGCGCCCTCGGTGGCCGTGAGGTCGATCTGGGCCGGCAGGTTAGTACCGGTGTTGACCTCGCGCCAGAGGTCGAGCGGGGCCGTCTGGGAGTAACGCAGGTTTTCGGTGGTGTAGCACTCGTAGACCCCGCGCGAGAGCCATTCCGCGTCGTTCGCGCCGGTCCAGACCTGCTGTCCCTTCTTGCCCACGATCGCGGCGGTGCCGGTGTCCTGGCACATCGGCAGGATGCCTTCGGCGGCGATCTCGGCGTTCTTCAGCAGCGTCAGGGCGACGTAGCGGTCGTTGGGCGAGGCCTCCGGGTCCTCGAGGATCGCGGCCACCTGGCGAAGGTGGGCGGAGCGGAGCAGGAAGGAGGTATCGTGGAACGCGTGCCGCGCAAGGAAGGCGAGCGCTTCCGGGGCGACCTTGAGAATTTCGCGACCCTCGAACGTCGACGTGCTCACGCCCTCGCGGGAGAGCAGGCGGTACTCGGTCTCGTCGGGACCGAGCGGGAGCGGATCCTGGTAAACGAAGGGCGGCGTGGGCATGACACCGAGAGAGTCGGCGCAAACTCGGTTCCTGTAAAGGGCGCGCGGGTGCCGCCGCGGCGGTCCGCCCGGACGAGAGCCCGGATCAGACGAGTTTCAGCTTGGGCAGGTCCTGGCTGTCGACGAGCCCCACGGGCCGGCCGCGGCGGTCGACCACGATGAGGTCGTCGATCCGGTCCTCCTCGAAGCGGCGCAGGGCCTCGGCGCCGAGGGCCTCGGGGGCGATAACCTTGGGCTGGCGGGTCATGTACGTCGCGACGGGCTGGCGGAGAAAGTCGGGGCCGGTGAGGGCGGCGCGGCGAAAGTCCCCGTCGGTGAGGATGCCGGTGAGGCGGCCTGTGCGGGGCTGGACGAGGGCGATGCTGCCGCTGCGGGCGCGGGTCATCGCGAGGATGGCGTCTTGGGTGGAGACCGTTTCCGGGGCGACGGGGAACCGGTCGCCGGTACGCATGATGTCGCGGACGCGGAGGAGCAAAATGCGCCCGAGGTTCCCGGCGGGGTGGAAGCGGGCGAACTCCTCTCGGGTGAAGCCGCGTTCGGCGAGGAGCACCATCGCGAGCGCGTCACCGAGGGCGAGGGCGGCGGTGGTG
>JBEDEF010000041.1:0-4810 GCA_041175845.1 Verrucomicrobiota bacterium | reverse complement strand
GGAGGTCAGGAAGGTGCGGCGGGTGGAGGGCATAAGGAGCTAGGTGAACTTCAGGGTTGGGCTTGCCGCTGGCAATCCCGGAGCGTGCCGAGAATTGCATCGCCCGGGAGTGCCGCGGCGTTTTTCACTCTCGGGAAACTTCCTTATGTCTTCCCCGCTCTCGATCGCGTTTATCGGCCTCGGTGTGATGGGCCGCAGCATGGCCGGCCACCTCCTCCGCGCTGGCCACCGGCTGCACGTTTACAACCGCACTCCCGCCAAGGCCGCGGAATTGATCGCCGCTGGCGCGACGTGGCACGACTCCGCCGGTGCGGCCGCCGCGGCGGCGGACGCTGTGATCACGATGCTCGGTTTTCCGTCCGACGTGGAGTCGAGCTACCTCGGCGCCGGCGGGATCGTCGAGCGCGCCCGCCCGGGTGCGCTCTTGATCGACATGACGACCTCCAGCCCGGTGCTGGCCCGCAAGGTCGCGGCGGCCGCCGCGGCGCGGGGGCTCGCCGCGCTCGACGCCCCGGTGTCCGGCGGCGACCTCGGCGCACGCGAGGCGCGGCTGGTCATCATGGTCGGAGGCGAAGAGGCCGCCTTTGCGCGGGCGCAGCCTTTGTTCGAACTGATGGGCAAAAACATCGCCCGGCACGGGGCCGCAGGGGCGGGCCAGCATTGCAAGATGGCGAACCAGATCGCCGTTGCGGTGGGCATGGTCGCCTGGGTGGAGGCGCTCGCCTACGCGCGCCGCGCCGGCCTCGATCCGGCCGCCGTGCACGCGAGTATCAGCGGGGGAGCCGCCGGCAGTTGGGCGCTGACCAACCTCGCGCCCCGCGCGCTCGCCGGCAATTACGCCCCGGGCTTCTACGTGAAGCACATCCTCAAGGACATGCGCATCGCCCTCGACAGCGCAGCGGAACTGAAGCTCGACCTTCCCGGTCTTGCGGTCGCGCGGCGGCTTTACGACGAGGTCGCCGCCCGCGGGCTCGACGAGTGCGGCACGCAGGCCCTTTACCAGCTCTACACCTCCCGCTGAACGATGAAGCTTTCCCCTGATTTTCGTCGCCGCGCCCTCGCCGGCGAGTGGCTCACCGGCACCTTTCTCAATCTCGGTTCGCCGATGACCGTCGAGATCGCCGGCCTGGCGGGCTTCGATTGGTTGCTCATCGACCACGAACACGGTCCGGGTGGCGAGGACCTGCTGCTGCACCAGTTGCACGCCGCCGCCGCCACGCCCGCCTTCCCCGTCGTGCGGATCGCGCATAACGAGCCCGCGCGCTTTAAGCGCGTGCTCGACGCGGGTGCCAGCGGAGTGATGGTGCCGTATGTCAACACCGCGGACGAGGCGCGGGCGGCCGTTTCCGCGATGCGCTACCCGCCCCACGGCACCCGGGGCGTCGCCAAGTTCAACCGGGGCGCCGGTTTCGGCGGCGACTTCGAGGAGTATTACCTCCACGCCCACGAGCGTCTGCTCGGGGTGATCCAGATCGAGACCCCGGAGGCGGTCGCGAACGCCGAGGCCATCGCGGCCGTGGACGGCGCGGACGTGCTGTTCGTCGGGCCGACGGATCTTTCCTATAACCTCGGGATCCGCGATCAGTTGGAACACCCGGATTTCACGGCGGCCCTGAGCCGCGTCGCCACCGCGGCCCGCCGCCACGGGAAGGCCGCGGGAATCCTGGTGCATCAGCCGGCCTTGGTGCCGAAGGTGCGGGAACTGGGTTACACCTTCACCGCCCTCGGCAGCGACGGCGGCGCCGCGCGCGCCGGCCTGCTCGGGTTCCTCGCTGGCCTCCGCGCGCGCTGATCCGACCATGCGTATCACCGAGATGCACATCACCCCCATCGCGCTGGGGGATCCGCCGTTGCTCAACGCCGCCGGCCTGCACGCGCCGTATTGCCTGCGCACCGTGGTGGAGCTGCGCACGGCGGACGGCCTGAGCGGCCTGGCGGAGGTGCCCGGCAGCGTCGCGGTTGATGCCGCGCTGGCGGCCGTGCGAGAGACCATCATCGGGAGCGATCCGCGCAACTGGCAGGCGCTCCGGCAACGGCTGGCCGAACGGGGGGCGCCCGAGGCCTCCGCGGCGCGCGGGGACAAGCCGTGGGACGGCCGCACCCGCGTGCAGGTCTTCAGCGCCCTCGACGTGGCCTGCCTCGACCTGCAGGGCCAGGCCTACGGCGTGCCGGTCGCCCAGTTGCTCGGCGGCGTGGTGCGTGAGCGCGTCCCGTATTCGGCTTACCTCTTCTACAAGTACGAGGGTGCCGGCGGTGAGCTCGCCTTTGGCACTGATCCCGCGGCCACGGGCTGGGACGCGGCCCGGCAGCGGGCGGCGCTGGATCCCGATGGCATCGTGGCCCAGGCGGAGGCGATGATCGCCGCCTTCGGCTTCGCCTCGATCAAGCTGAAGGGCGGCGTCTTCGAGCCCGCGCAGGAGGTTGCTGCGATGCATGCCCTCCGCCGTCGCTTCGGTGCCGGCGTACCGCTGCGTCTCGACCCGAACGCGCTCTGGACCGTCCCGACTTCCATCCGCTGGGGTAGCGAGCTGGAGGGCGTCCTCGAGTACCTCGAGGATCCGTGCCGCGGGCAGTCCGCAATGGCCGAGGTGCGGCGGGCCCTGCGCCTGCCGCTCGCCACCAACATGTGTACGACCTCCTTCGACGACCTGCCGGGCAGCGTCCAGACGGGCTCGGAGGACATCATCCTCACCGACCACCACTATTGGGGTGGGTTGCGCGCCTCGATGGAGCTCGCGGCCCATTGCCGCACCTTCAGCCGCGGCGTCTCCATGCATTCCAACAACCACGCGGGCATTTCCCTCGCGGCGATGACCCACCTCGGTGCCGCGATGCCCAACCTGACTTACGCGCTCGACACCCATTACCCCTGGCAATGGGAGGACATCATCGTTGGCGGCCGTCTACCGATCGAGGACGGCTGCGTTACCTTGCCGCGCGAACCTGGCCTGGGGGTGCGCCTCAATCGGGCTGCGCTGGCACGCGCCAACGCCGCCTACCTCCGCTGCGGGCTGCGGGAGCGCAATGACGAGATCGAGATGCGCAAGAAGGTCCCGGGCTGGACGTTCCAAGCCACCCGCTGGTGAAGATGAGCGCGCTGCCGCAACGCTTCAACGGGCGCACCGCACTGGTGACTGGAGGCGGGTCCGGGATCGGGCGTGCCATCGCCCTGCGCCTCGCCGCTGAGGGGGCGACGACGTGGATCCTGGAGGCGCGGGCCGAGGCTGCCGCCGCGGTCGCGCAGGAGATCCGGGCGGCCGGAGGACGTGCCGAAACCGTCACCGCCGACGTCACCGACACCGCCGCGATGGCGGCCGCGCTGGCGGCGCCGCCCCGGCTCGATGTCCTCGTGAACAACGCGGGGATCAGCCACGTGGGCGATGTGCTCGGCACCGCGCCGGAGGACCTCGATCGGCTCTATGCGGTGAACGTCAAGGGCGTCTACCACGGCCTGCACTTTGGCGTGCCGCGCCTGCTGGAGGCCGGCGGCGGGGTGATCTGCAACCTAGCGTCCGTGGTCTCGAAGATCGCGCTGCCGCAGCGCTTCGCCTACGGGATGACGAAGGGTGCGGTGCTGGCGATGACCCTTTCCGTCGCCCGCGACTACGTGGACCGGGGCATTCGGGCCAATTGCGTCTGCCCGGCGCGCGTCCACACCCCGTTTGTCGATGGGTTCGTGGCGAAGCACTATCCCGGCGAGGAAGCGGCGACTCTCGCCCGGCTAGCGGCGGCGCAGCCGATCGGGCGGATGGGCCAACCCCACGAAGTGGCGGCGTTGGTGTCCTTCCTGTGTTCCCCGGAAGCGGCGTTCATCACCGGCTCCGCCTATGACATCGACGGCGGCGTGACGCTCCTACGGTGACAGGAGCGCGGGCGCCTGCGGGTGCCGCGGGTCGAGTTCGAGCACCCGGCGCGCGGCTGCAGCTGCCCCCGCGCGATCGCCCTGCTGACGCAGGATGGTGGCGCGGGCGTAAGGGTAGTCGGGAACGCGGGGCGCAAGCTGTTCCGCCGTCGTGAGGGCGGCAATCGCCTCCGCGCTGCGGGCGGTCTGGTGCAGGAGCAGGCCGAGGTTGTACCAGGCGCGGTCGAAGCGCGGGTTGCGTCGCACCGCCTCGCGGAGCGCGAGCTCGGCGTCCGGCAACTGGCGGGCTCCGGCGTAGGCGAGGGCGGCGTTGAAGGCGGCGTCGGCGTCCGTCGGGTTGAGCTGGGCGGCCCGCCACAGGGAGGCGGCTGCTTCGCTGGGGCGGCCGAGTTCATTGAGGACGATACCCAGCGTGTCATGGAGGCCTGGGGAGTTCGGGTCCCAAGCGACGGCCTGACGCAGCGAGGCCTCGGCCTCGGCGGTACGGCCGCGGTTGAAGAAATCCTGCCCGAGGCGCATCCGGCCCGCCGGCTGATCCGCGCTCGCCGCGAGGTAAGTATCGAGTTCCTGCCGGATCCGGGAGCCCGCCGGCAGTTCGGGTGAGAGTGGCCACGCGGCGTCGAGGCGGACGAGCCGGACCGGATCGTTGAGCATCGGCCGCAGGACGTCGTTTTGACCGGGTACGCCGGAGAGGACCTGGACGGCGGCGGAACGCACCATCGGATCGGCGTGGGTGAGGTGTTCCTTGGCCACCGCCGGCACGCGGGAATCGCGGGTGGCCTGTCCGCGGGTAAGCAGCAGGAGCGTGGCGCGCCAGGCGGGCACCTCCTCGCTGGCGATGAATTCGAGGAGGCGATCGAGCGAGCCGGGCTGCCCCGCCTGCGCAGCCGCGACGACCCGGGTCCGCTGCCGCTGGCGGTTCTCCAGCTTCGGCCCGTACCATTTTTC
>JBEDEF010000040.1:0-8355 GCA_041175845.1 Verrucomicrobiota bacterium | reverse complement strand
TGCCCACCAAGACCAGCAAGCCCGCCGAGGCCGCTCCCGCCGCCCCGACGAAGGCCTGAACCCGCCCCGTCCCGAAGGAAGAGCCATGATCCAACTGCGTTCCATTCTCGAGGTCGCCGATAATACCGGCGCCCGCAAGGCCGCCCTCATCCAACGGATGGGGCAGAACACCCCCTATGCCCACGTCGGGGACGTCGTCACCGTGCACATCAAGGAGAGCACGACCGACGCTTCCGTGAAGAAGGGGGAGGTGGCCAAGGCCGTCGTCGTCCGCACCAAGGCTCCGATCCGCCGCGCGGACGGCAGCTACCTGCGGTTCGACAGCAACGCGATCGTCATCATCGACGCGACCAACAATCCCAAGGGCACCCGCATCTTTGGTCCCGTCGCCCGCGAACTGCGCGCGCGGAACTTCATGAAGATCATCTCGCTCGCTCCGGAGGTTCTCTAACATGCAGAAGTTCCACGTCAAACGCGGCGACCAGGTGGTCGTCATCGCCGGGGCCCAGAAGGGAAAGTCCGGCAAGGTGCTTGAAATCCTCGCCGGCAAGGAGCGGGCGCGGGTCGAGGGCTTGGCGATGATCAAGCGCCACCTCAAGAAGTCCCAAGAACATCCGCAGGGTACCATCGCGGAGCGCGAGGGATCCATCCATATCAGCAACCTAATGCTGCAGGCTGATTTCGACGCCAGTCGTCGCCGGAAGCCCGCTGCCGCAACCGCCTGATCGCCCAGACGGCGCTTGCCATTCCCGGCTTATTCCCGCGATCCTTCGCCCTTTTTCCTCCTCCATTTGTAATCCTCTCGTCCGGGGTCGGTAATCCCGGGCACCTCCCATGAGTTACGTTCCCAGTCTGAAGAAGCTTTACGTCGAGCAGGTCGCCCCCGAGCTCACCCGCAGCCGGGGCTACAAGAATCGGCATCAGGTACCGCGTCTGGTGAAGATCGCGATCAACACCGGCATCGATGCCGACGCCGACAAGAACCAGATCGCGGATATCCAGCGGGATATCGCCCAGATTGCGGGCCAGAAGCCCGTGCTTGCTCGCTCCCGCAAGGCGATCGCCAACTTCAAGCTGAAACAGGGTCAGGTGGTGGGGTGCCACGTTACGCTGCGCGGCGATGCAATGTGGGAGTTCCTCTGCCGCCTGCTGGCAGTGGCGCTGCCGACGATCCGCGACTTTCGCGGCGTCCCGAGCAAGTTCGATGGCCAGGGCAATTACAACCTCGGCATCACGGACCATTCCATCTTCCCCGAGATCACGGTGGAGAATGTGAAGAAGCACATCGGCCTGGACCTCACCTTGGTGACGACGGCGAAGACCGATGAGGAGGGGCGGGAGTTGCTGCGGCTGCTGGGCATGCCGTTCCGCCGCGTGGAATCCGCCGCCAAGGCCGCCTAAACCCGACTCTTTCCGTCATGCCGAAGACCTCCGCCCTCGAGCGCAACCAGAAGCGCATCCGCCTCGTCGCCAAGTTCGCCGCGAAGCGCGCCGAACTGAAGGCCGCCCTGATCAATCCCGCCACCACCGACGAGGAGTTCTTCGCGGCCCAGAAGAAGCTGCAGAAGCTGCCCCGCAACTCGTCCCCCGTGCGCGTCCGCAACCGCTGCTCCCTCAGCGGCCGTCCCCGCGCCTACAACCGCAAGTTCGGCGTGTCCCGTATCCAGTTCCGGGAACTCGCCCTCGCCGGCAAGATCCCCGGCGTGACCAAGTCCTCCTGGTGATTTCCCTCCCGGCTGGCGGGGGTGGGGGCCCTCGGGTCCCCCGGATATGACCCGCCGACCACCCTCCGACCTCCATCCAACATGACCGATCCGATCAGCGATTTCCTCACCCGGCTCCGGAACGCCTCCAAGGCGCGTCTGGAGGACTGCGTGATCCCACATTCCAAGCTCAAGGAGAGCATCCTGGGCATCCTCAAGGCGGAAGGCTACGTGACCGACTTCAGCAAGAGCACGGACGCCCAAGGCCATCCCACGCTCGTGGCGAAGATGAAATACGTTGCGGGCGCCCCTGCGATTACCGGCCTCACCCGCGTCTCCACGCCTGGCCGTCGTCTCTACTATGCCTACACCGAGGTCCCCCGGGTCCTCAACGGGCTGGGCATCGCCATTGTCTCCACCTCCAAGGGCGTGCTGAAGGACGCCGACTGCCGCCGCCAAAAGGCAGGCGGGGAGCTCCTGTGCAACGTCTGGTAAGACGCTGCTGACCCTCAGCCAACCTATTCCATGAGCCGCATCGGCAAACAACCCGTTTCCATCCCCGACAAGGTCAAGGTTTCCGTTAAAGACGGCACCGTCCTCGTCGAGGGCCCCAAGGGCAAGGTGCAGAAAGCCTTCGCCCCCGCCGTCAAGGTGACGGTGGCCGACAAGAACGTCACCTTCGCTCCGACCGAGGAGACCCGTTTCGCGCGGGCGATGTATGGAACCGCGCGGTCCGTCGTCGCCGGCATGGTTAAAGGGGTCACTGAGGGCTACGCGAAGGAGCTGGAGATTCAAGGGGTCGGCTTTAAGGCCAACCTGAAGGGTAACCAGCTCGATCTAGCGCTGGGCTATTCGCACCCGATCCTGATGACCATCCCGGAGGGGATCAAGGTGACCGTGACCGACCAGACCAAGCTGAAGGTCGAGGGCGCGGACAAGCAGTTGGTGGGTGCGGTGACCGCGGAGATTCGCAGCTACTACCCGCCGGAGCCGTACAAGGGTAAGGGCGTCCGCATCGTCGGCGAGCGCGTCCGCCGCAAGGAAGGCAAGACCGTGGCCTAAGGCCGGGAGAATCCAGAATGAAAACTATCAACAAAGCTCGCCTGCTGCAGAACCGTCGCTGGCGCATCCGCAAGAAGGTGAATGGGACCGCTGCCCGGCCCCGCCTCGCGGTTCGTTTCACCTCCAAGCACGTCTACGCCCAGGCGATCAACGACGAGGCCGGCGCCACGCTGGTCTTCCTTTCGAGTCTCGATTCCACGCTGCGCGAGCAGAAGCTGAAGGCCAACCTGGCGGGCGCGAAGGCGCTGGGCCAAGCCTTCGCCGCCAAAGCCAAGGCGGCGGGGATCACCGCGGTGGTCTTCGACCGCAGCGGCGCCCCCTATCACGGCAAGGTCAAGACATTCGCCGACGCCGCGCGCGAGGGCGGTCTCCAATTCTAAGCACCGCATGAGCACCGAAAATTCTTCCGAGACTGTTGTGACCCCCCCGGCGGAGGCCGTCCCGGCCGCCGCGCCCGAGCGCCCCGCGCGTGAGGGGCGTGGGGGTGGCGGTGGCTTCCGCGGGCCCGGTGGCGGGCGCGGACCCCGCCGCGATGGCGGCCGCCGCGACTCGCGGGACAAGCCCCAAGAGGGCGATGGTCCGTCGATGATCGAGAAGGTGGTCTTCATCAACCGCTGCGCCAAGGTCGTGAAGGGCGGTCGCCGCTTCTCCTTCGCGGCGCTCGCCGTGGTCGGCGACGGCAAGGGCCGCGTCGGCATCGGCTACGGCAAGGCCAACGAGGTCCCGGACGCCATCAAGAAGGGCACCGCCAACGCCCATAAGCACCTCGTGAACGTGAAGCTCAAGGGCGACACGATCCCGCACGATGTCTTCGGCCAGTACGACGGTGGAAAGGTCCTCCTGCGGCCGGCTTCCCCCGGCACTGGCCTAATCGCCGGCGGCGGCGTCCGCGCGGTCCTCGAGGCGGCAGGGGTGAAGAACATCCTCACCAAGTCGATGGGCTCCTCCAACCATATCGCCGTGGTCCACGCCACCCTCGACGGCCTGCGCAAGCTGCGCCTCGCCGCGGACGTCGCCCAAGTGCGTCAGACCGCCTGAGTCCGCCCCCTTCCGTCCTATTTTCAACATCCGAGTCGCCCCGGCCCTTTGTCGCCGGGACGGCGTCCTAAGGAAATCCCATGAAGCTCCACGAACTGAAGAACGTCCCCGGTGCCGTGCACCGCAAGAAGCGCGTCGGCTGCGGCGAAGGCGGCGGCCACGGCAAGACCAGCACCAAGGGCGGCAAGGGCCAGACTGCCCGCTCCGGCGGCAGCATCCGTCCCGGCTTCGAGGGCGGTCAGATGCCCCTGTACCGGAAGCTGCCGCACCGCGGCTTCAACAATTACAACCACCGGGTGGAGATCGCCGTGATCAACGTCGGCGCCCTCGCGGGCCTCGATGCCGCGGTGACCGAAGTGAACGCCAAGGTGCTCGCGACCCATGGTCTGATCCGGGCGGGCGAGACGTCCGTCAAGGTCCTCGGTGACGGCGAACTCGGCCGCGCCCTGAAGGTCACGGCGGCCCGCTTCTCCGGCTCGGCCAAGGCCAAGATTGAAAAGGCCGGTGGCCAGGCCATCGTGGCCTGATCCCCGTTCCGTCCCCCTTCCCGTTCCCTCCGCTGCGGCCTGCCAAGGTCCCGGTGGGGTGGGGCGGTCCCCGGCGCCCTTCCTCGCAATCCTCCCCGCTGTGTTTTCCGCCTTCACGAATTCCCTGAAGATCCCGGAGCTGCGCTCGCGCATCTTCTATACCCTCTCGCTGCTGTTCGTCTCGCGGGTCGCCTCGATCATCCCGCTGCCGGGCATCGATCCGGCCCCGCTGCAGAAGTTCTTCGCGGAGCAGGCAGCCACCGGCGCGGGCAACCTGATCGGTCTCTACAACATGTTTACCGGCGGCGCCCTGACCAAGGGCGCGATCGCCGCGCTGGGCATTATGCCGTACATCAGTGCCTCGATCATCTTCCAACTGATGACCGCGGTGGTGCCCGCCCTCAGCCGGCTCCAGCAGGAGGGTGATGTCGGCCGCCAGAAGCTCACCCAGTACACCCGCTACGCCACGGTCCTCATCTGCCTGATCCAGGGCACGCTGCTGATCCTAGCACTCAACAATCCCGGCCAGCTCTTCCCCGGCTACGACGTCTCCACCTACGGGCCGATCGTGATCATCAGCAAGTGGAGCTTCATCCTCACCTCGGTCATCTTCATGACCGCGGGCACGATGCTGCTGATGTGGCTTGGCGAGCAGATCACCCAGCGGGGGATCGGCAACGGCGTCTCCCTGCTCATCACGGTGGGCATCCTCGCCGACATCCCCGGCGCCGCGCAGCAGACCTACAGCCTCTTCTTCCGTCCCGTCGGCACCGGCCCCAGCCTCGGGGTGCCGCAGGCGGTGGTGATGTTGACCCTTTTCATCGTGGTCACGATGGGCATCATCGCCGTCGTCCAAGCCCAGCGGAAGATTCCGGTGCAGTACGCAAAGCGCGTCGTCGGCAACAAGGTGATGGGCGGCCAGAGCTCCTTCCTGCCCCTCAAGGTCAACTACTCGGGCGTGATGCCCGTGATCTTCGCCAGCGCGATCCTGCTCTTCCCACAGCAGATTTTCTCGTGGATCGGCGCGACCTACAACCTGAAGTTCCTGACCGAGTTCTCGCAGAACCTGCTGCGCGGCCATTGGACCTATTACGCCCTGTACACGACCCTGATCCTGTTCTTCAGCTACTTCTGGGTCTCGGTGATGTTCAAGCCGATCCAGATCGCGGATGACCTGAAGAAGTACGGCGGCTACGTGCCCGGCGTGCGTCCGGGTGAGCCGACGGCTCAGTTCCTTGACTTCATCATGACGCGCCTGACCCTGGCCGGCGCGATCTTCCTCACCGCCATCGCAATCATGCCGGACGTTCTGCTGTTTGAATTGAACGTTCCGACCCGCATCGCGTATTTCTTCGGCGGCACGGGCATGCTGATCACGGTTGGCGTGATCCTCGACACGATGCGCCAGATCGAGACCTTCCTTCTGCAGCGTCATTACGACGGCTTCTTGAAGAAGGGTCGGATCCGGGCGCGCAGCGCTGGCCCGCAGCAGGCTTCGGCCGGTGAGGCCCTGAGCCAGGAGGCAGTGATGAAGCTGGCCCTCCCGATGCTCGGATTACTGCTCCTCGGCACTGCGATCTGGGCCTACAAAGCCTTTTTGAAATAAGACCTTTACTTCCTTGTCCGAGGTAGGCATGTCTGACCGCTCGGTGGGTTTCAGCGCCACCGTCCAGTCGAAAGTCATCTTCCTCGGTTGTCCCCCGGAGGGTAGTCTTTCTCCCGCTTTTCGTTCTTTGAATCTTGAGCACGTCTCCCCCGCTCTCCTGAAAGGGCCGGGGATTTCGCCCCTTACGTCCCCCCTGGGCCGCAAGGATGAAGTTGCCTTGTTGGCGCGCCTGCGCCGCTGGTTCTTCGCGCGCAAACCTGATGCGGGCTTTGTCCTCACGGACTTCCCGGCTACGCTGCTCCAAGCCAAAGTATTCGACGAATGGTTGGAAGCCAGAGGGGAGGCGCTCAGCGCCGTCCTCGCCGGCCCCGGCGCGCCTGCGGCGCTCGTCGATTACTACGGGACGCTGGGACTCCTCGAGGAGGCCGGCATCTCGACGCACCCGTGACCATCCCGCTCAAGAATGCCGAGGGGATCGCCCGGATGCGTGCCGCGTGCGCCATCGCCGCCACCGTGCTTGAGGAACTCAAGCCGCTGGTCCGGCCGGGCGTCGCGACCCAGGACTTGGAAGAGGCGGGCCGTGCAGCGATTGCCCGTCTGGGCGCCCGCAGCGCCTGTTATGGTTATCAGCACGGTGCCCGGCGGTATCCGGCGCACACCTGTATCTCGGTGAACGAGGAGGTGGTGCACGGCATCCCTTCCTTTCGGCGAGTGTTGCGCGACGGGGATATCGTCTCGTTGGACGTAGTAGTCTGGCACGAGGGTTATGTCGGCGACAACGCTTGCACCCTTCCGGTGGGGCTGATCTCCCCGGATCGGGCCCGATTGCTGGAAGTTAGCCGCGAGGCCCTTGATCGAGGGATTCAGCAGGCTCGTGTGGGCCAGCGCATCGGCGATATCTCGGCGGCGATCCAGCAGCACGTCGAGGCCGCGGGCTTCAACGTGGTGCGGGAAATGGTCGGGCACGGGGTAGGCGTGCGGATGCACGAGCCCCCCGAAATTCCGAACTTCGGCCGCCGGGGCACCGGCGACCGCATCCGCCCCGGGATGACCTTGGCGATCGAGCCGATGGTTAATGCTGGTGGCTACCGCACCCGCACCCTCGAAGACGGCTGGACGGTTGTAACGGCAGATGGCTCGGCCTCCGCTCATTTCGAGCACACCGTCCTCACGACGGAGGCGGGGCCCGAGATCCTCACCGTTCCCCGGCGCCCGATCTCCTGAGCTTCAAGATTCCCCTCCTTTTTCCTCTCTCTCATTTCCATCTAACCCATCCGTTCCTCATCATGCCTCGTCTCCTCGGCGTTGAAATTCCCGCGAAGAAGAAAGTCGCGTACTCCCTGCGTTACATCAACGGGATCGGGCCCACGCGGGCCGATCAGCTCGTCAAGGAAGCGGGCCTGAACCCCGATATGCGGGCGCAGGACCTCACCGAGGAGCAGCTGAACAAGATTCTGCACCTCATTACCGACCACAAGTGGGTGCTCGAGGGCGACCTGCGCCGCGAGATCGCGGCCAACCTGAAGCGTTTGCAGGCGATCAATTGCTACCGGGGCATTCGCCACCGGCGCAGCCTCCCGGTGCGCGGCCAGCGCACCAGCACCAACGCCCGTACCCGCAAGGGTCCGCGCAAGACCGTTGGTGTCACGAAAGCCAAGGAAGCCTAATCCCTCACCGTCATGGCCGAAGAAAAGTCCGCTCCCAAGAAAGAGAAGCCCGTCAAGCCCGCCGCCGAAGGCGCGCCGGCTGCCGCCCCCGCCGAGAAGAAGGCGAAGGCGCCGAAGGCTGCCGCTGACAAAGCGTCCAAGCCCGTCGCCGAGGGCGCTGTCCCCGCCGAGGCGGCTGCGCCGGCCGAGGCGGCCGCCCCCGCCAAGCCCGCGGAAATGGTCCACGGCGTGGCCCGCCAACCGACCGCGGAGGAACTGCTCAAGGAGGAGCTTGGCGCAATTAAGGTCCGCAAGGCCAAGGGCTCCAAGAACGTCATCTCCGGCGTCGCCAACGTCTTGGCCTCGTTCAACAACACCATCGTCTCGATCACCGACCAGAAGGGTGCCGTGATCGCGTGGTCTTCCGCCGGCAAGTGCAACTTCCGCGGTTCCCGTAAGTCGACCGCGTATGCCGCCCAGGTAGTGGCCCAGGATGCCGCGCGCAACGCGATGTCCCATGGGCTCAAGGATGTCGTGATTCGTGTTTCCGGTCCCGGCCTTGGTCGCGACTCCGCCATCCGCGCTCTCCAGGCCATCGGCTTGGAGATCACCTCGATCGTCGATGTGACGCCCATCCCGCACAACGGGTGCCGTCCCCGCAAGCGGCGCCGCGTCTAAGCCCGCGCGCCTCCTCCACAACCCTTCGCATCAGGATTTACCATGGCTCGTTACACCGGCCCCACCACCCGCATCAGCCGCCGCTTCGGCCAGCA
>JBEDEF010000039.1:0-3992 GCA_041175845.1 Verrucomicrobiota bacterium | reverse complement strand
GCGCAGGGGCTGGCTTCCACGGCGAGGGCTTCACCCCCGCCCGGCGTGAGCTCCACGTGGGAGACTATGAGAAGCTCGGCCAGGGCCTCGCGGTGGCGCTCGAGGAGCGCCGCAGTCTCGCCGCCGCCGGCCGCACGAAGGATCACGGCGGCGTCAAGGGACTTGCCGATCCGCCCCGCCGCGCGCAGCCGCTCGAGGGTCTCATTGACCTGACCGCGGATGCGGAGCAGGGCCGCCATCTCGGTCTCCACTGCCGGATCCAGCCAGCCGGTGCCCGCGACCGGCCAGTCCTCGAGGTGCACGGAGCCGTCCGCATACTCTTCGCCGGTTGCGGCGAAACTCCACGCCTCGTCGCAGGTGAAGGTGAGCACGGGCGCGAGCAGGCGCACAAGGGAATGGAAGATGCCGTGAAGCGCGGTCTGCGAGGAACGCCGCAGCGCCGAGCGCGTCCCGTGGGTATAGAGACGATCCTTGAGCAGGTCGTGGTAGACCGCCGAAAGGGTAACGGCGCAGAATTGGTTGCAGAGTTGGTAAACGCGGTGGAACTCGCAGGCTTCGTAGGCCGCGGTGCAGTCCCGGAGCAGGACCGCCGTCTGGTGCAGCGCCCAGCGGTCGATGAGATCCAGGCGATCGTGCGGCACGGTGTCGCGTGCGGGGTCGAAGTCGAAAAGGTTCGAGAGCTGGTAGCGCAGCGTATTGCGGACCAGCCGGTAGCTCTCCGCGACGACGTTGAGGATGCTGCTCGGGTTCTTGAGGTCCTGGTCGAGATCGGAGACGCGGATGTCCTCGCGGAAGTCCTGGGAGGCGATCCACCAACGGATGACGTCGGCGCCGTAGTGGCCGACGTAGTTGTCGGAGGTCGGCGGCTTTTCGTACTGGCCGGACTTGGAAATCTTCTTTCCGTCCTTGCCCACAATGAAACCGTGAGTGAGCACGGCGCGGTAGGGGGCGGCATCAAAGGCGGCGACGCTCGTCCAGAGCGAGGACTGGAACCAGCCGCGATGCTGGTCGCTGCCCTCGAGATAGAGGTCCGCCGGCCACTGGGTACCACCCACACCCCGGCGCAGGGTCGCCGCGTGCGAGCTACCAGAATCGATCCATACGTCGAGGGTGTCGCGTCCGCGCTGCAGTTCCGCCGGCGCGGGCCAGTCCGGCGGCAGTGAAATGCCCTCAAGAATCTCGGTCGGAGCGGCTTCAAACCAAAAGTTGGAGCCACGGGCCTCGAGCTTGGCGGCGATGGCGCGCGCGACCCCCGCGTCGAGGTAGGCGCGGCCGGCGGCGTCGAAGAAGGCGGGAATCGGTACGCCCCACGCGCGCTGACGACTGACGCACCAGTCGGGTCGAGACTCGACGGCCGCGCGGATCCGGGCCTCACCGTGGGCGGGAATCCAACCTTGCGTCGCGGCGATACGCCCGATCTCGCGGAGGGCGGCAGCACGGCGGCCGTCGCGGTCCAGCGAGATGAACCACTGATCGACGGCGCGGAAGACGATCGGAGTCTTGGAGCGCCAGCAATGCGGGTAGCTATGGGTGTAGCGGGCCTTGGCGAAAAGGGCGCCGGCTGCAGCGAGCCGCTTGAGGATCGCAATATTCGCCGGCGAGGTTCGCTTGGCGGCCAGATCTTCCACGCTCTCAAGAGTGGAAAGACCGACGAGATCCGCCGGCAGGCGACCATCATCCAGATAACGGCCGTCGTTACCCACTGGGCAGTAGATCTCCAGCCCGCAGCGCAGGCCCGTGAGGTAATCCTCGGCGCCGTGGCCCGGGGCAGTGTGTACGCAGCCGGTGCCGCTGTCGGTCGTAACGTAGTCCGCCAGGACCACCGGGGCGGGGCGGTCGAGGAAGGGATGGCGTGGGGCGAGACCGGCGAGAGCCGCCCCCTTGAGGGTACGCAGGACCGGGGCACCGGCCGGAAGCCCCGCGGCGGCCAATACCGCGGGCAGCAAGGCGGCGGCGACCACGATGCGTTCGACGCCCAGGTCCGCTACCACGTAGTCGACCTCGGGGTGAACGGCGACCGCAAGGTTGGCGGGGATCGTCCAGGGCGTCGTCGTCCAGATGATGACTGCGAGAGGCGCCTCCGTCGGCAGGCTCAGTCGGGACGCTTCGGACGTTGGGACGGGAAAGCGGACCCAGATTGAGGGCGAGACGTGGTCCCGGTACTCGATTTCCGCCTCGGCGAGGGCGGTCTCGAACGGGATGCTCCAATACACGGGCTTTTTACTGCGGTAGACGAGCCCACGCTCAACGAAGGCGGCGAAGGTCCGGATGATGTCCGCCTCGAACGCTGGATCCTTCGTCTTGTATTGGTTTTCCCAGTCAGCGAGCACACCCAGCCGTTTGAACTGGCGGGTCTGGGTCGTGATCCAACCCTCCGCGAATGCATCGCATTTTGCCCGCAACTGGGCGGTGGAAAGCACCTGCTGCTGAGCCTGCAGCTCGCGAGAGACCTTTTGCTCGATCGGCAGCCCGTGACAGTCCCATCCGGGTACGAAGGGGGTGCGGAAGCCCCGCATCGACTTATACCGGTTGAGGGTGTCCTTGAGCACCTTGTTGAGGGCGGTGCCAATGTGGACGTCGCCGTTGGTGAAAGGCGGTCCGTCGTGCAGGACGAATGCACGGGGCGCGTCGCGGCGTCGCTCCTGGATGCGGCGGTAGAGCCCAAGTTTCTCCCAGTGGGCGACGCGGCCCGGCTCGCGTTGCGCCAAACCGGCGCGCATCGGGAAGCCAGTGCGCGGCAACTGCAGGGTGTCCTTGAGATCTTGGGCCATGCCGGGAAAAGGGGCGGAGGGTAGGCTCGCCCCGGGGAGAGTCAAGGGTCGCCCCCTGTCACCCTCGCCAACCCGTGACGGTCGCGACGAGTGTCTCCATGCACTCGATCCGCGCTCGTGGCGTGATGCCGTGTCCGAGATTAAAGATGTGTCCCTTCCGCCCACGCATCGACTCGAGCAGGCGGGTCGCCTCGCGCTGCACGATCTCCGGGTTGGTGTTGAGCAGCACGGGGTCAAGATTGCCCTGTACGGCAATGTTTCCCGGCAGGGAACGGCGCACCGCGGCCAAGTCGCAGGTCCAGTCCACGCTCAGCACTCTGGCACCCGTGAACGCCTGGTCCGCCAGATGGGACGCGGTTCCCTTGGCGTAGAGGATCACCGGAAACTCCGGGGGCAGCGCGGCGATGATCCGCCGGATCCAGCGCAGGGAAGCGGCCTCGTAGTCGGGGCCGGCGATGATGCCACCCCAGGAATCAAAGATCTGGATCGCGTCCGCCCCGGCGGCGATCTGCATCCGGAAGTAGAGGATCAGCGCCTCAGTCAGCCGCTCGAGGAGGGCGTCGAAGCTGCCACGGTCGGCGTAGAAGAGCTCTTTGATGCGTTCGAACTCATCGGCGCTGCCGCCTTCGACCATGTACGTTGCGAGGGTCCACGGCGAGCCGCCGAAGCCGAGGAGCGCGTGGCGTGCCCCGAGTTCGCGGCGCAGGAGGCGGAGGGTCGCCGCCACGTAGTCCAGTCGCTCTGGCACGGCAGCCGCGGGGGCCAGGGCTTCGATGTCGGCGCGGCTGCTCAGGCGGCGCTCCATCGCGATGCCGCCCGCCTCGCGGAAACTGTAGCCCTGGCCAAGGGCCTCGGGGATGACGAGGATGTCGGAGAAGAGGATCGCGGCGTCGAGGGTGAAGCGGCGGAGGGGCTGGAGGGTGACCTCGGTGGCGATTTCCGGGGTACGCACCATGTGCAGAAAAGAGGACTGCGCCTTGAGGGCCCGGTATTCCGGCAGGTAACGCCCGGCCTGACGCATCACCCAGAGAGGGGGGCGCTCGAGCGGCTCGTTGCGGCAGGCGGCGAGGAAGCGTTCGCGGGAGGTCATCAGGCAGGTGGGGGGTGGGTGGCGGCGCCAGCCCAGTCCCGTGGGCGCAGGAAAACCTCGTGCAACCGCGCCTCGGGAGAGCCGGGCTCGGGGTGCCAGTCGTAGTCCCAGCGGACGAGCGGGGGCAGGGA
>JBEDEF010000038.1:0-5083 GCA_041175845.1 Verrucomicrobiota bacterium | reverse complement strand
GGCTGAGCCGGCCTCGGCCTGCTCGTCGCCGAGGGCCGGCTCGGTTGGGACGATCCGCTCGACCGGCACCTGCCGGTGTTCCGCGGGGTGCGGATCGCGGGCGGGGCGTCCGCCGCGCGCGTCCCGCGCGTGCGCGAGCTGCTGGCGCACACCGCCGGATTCGCGGGCCAGTCCGCCCGGGGGGAGGAGCGCTGGAGGATTCGCACCGACGGCACCTTGGCCGCGGCGGTCGACGACCTCGCCCGGGTCGGCCTCGCCGCCGAGCCCGGGACCCGCTACGCCTATTCGGGTTTGGGTTACCTCGTGGCCGGGCGCGTGGCGGAGGTGGTCGCCGGCGAGGAATTCTCCGCCCTGCTGGCGCGCCGGCTCCTCGGTCCCCTCGGGATCCCGGAAGTCGCCTTCCCCGCGGGACTCGCTCCCGCGCGCGCCGCCCGGCTGCCCACCTTCTACGACCGGAGCAGCGGATCCCTCGTGCCCGATCCCGCGGGTCCCGCCTTCGCGTTCCCCAATCCCGGCGGCGGGCTGGTGGCGACCGCCGACGAGGTCGCCGCGCTGCTGCAGCTGCATCTGGACGAGGGTCGCGCCGGGGGCCGGGTGCTCCTGCCGCCCGCGGTGCTGGCGGAGTTGCAGACCGTCCAGCCGGGCACGGCGCGCGACGGCTACGCGCTCGGCTTCAACGTGGTCCGCGCCGGCCCGGAGGGCAGGGGGGTGCGGCTGCGGCACAACGGAGCCTCGGGCACCCTCGCCCTGTTCGACCGGGAGCGGCAGACGCTGGTGGTCGCGCTCACCCAGGTGCCGACCAAGCAGCGCCCGGCCTTCACCCGGAGCCTGGATGCGGCGATCGACCGCCTGCTGGCGGCGCCCTGACGTCGCGCGGTCCCGAATTGGAACCGGCGGGCCGGGATTCCGGTTCGACGGGACGGCGGGTCATGGTAAGGTCCGTCTCGCCCCGATGAAGTTCCCCGCCCTGCTGGTCCTGCTCGCCCTCGCGCTCCCGGCCGCCGCGCAGCCGCGGCCCAACGTCCTGTTCATTGTCTCCGAGGACAATGGTCCCGAGCTCGGTTGCTACGGGGACCCGCACGCGCGCACGCCGCGGCTCGACCGGCTGGCGGCCGAGGGAGTGCGGTTCAACCGCGCGTTCGTGGCGCAGGCCGGCTGCAGCCAGTCGCGGGCGAGCTTCCTCACCGGCCTCTACCCGCACCAGCACGGGCAGATCGGCCTCGCGACCTGGGGGTATCGCCTCTACCGCGAGGACACGCCGAACCTGCCGCGCCAGCTCAAGGCGGCCGGCTACCGCACGGGAATCCTCGGCAAGCTGCACGTGAATCCGGAGTCCGCCTTCCCGTTCGACTTCCACGCGCTGCCGACGGCGAACTTCCAGCGCCGCAACCTCGGGGAGTACGCCCGGGCCGCGGAGGGGTTCTTCGCCGCGGGACCGGAGCCGTTCTTCCTCAGCGTCAATTATCCGGAGGCGCACGATCCGTGGCTGCGGCAGGTCGACGGGCTGCCCGCGAGCCCGCAGACGGGCCGCGACGTGCGGGCGCTCCCGTACTTCGGCGTGGATCCGCCCGAGATGCGGGAAATGGTGGCCGATTACTACAATTGCCTGAGCCGGCTGGATCAGCTCGTGGGGGACCTGCTCGACGCGCTGGAGCGTTCGGGCAAGGCGCGGGACACGCTCGTCGTTTACCTCGGGGACCACGGGGCCGATTTCCTGCGCGGCAAGCGGACCTGCTACGAGGGAGGGGTGCGGATCCCGCTGCTCGTGCGCTGGCCCGGCCAAGCGCGCCCGCACGTGCGGGAGGAATTGGTCTCCACGGTGGACCTGCTGCCGACCCTGCTCGCGGCGGCCGGCGCCCCGCCGGTCCCGGGCGCGGCGGGCCGGGCGCTGCAACCCCTGCTCGCGGGCGGCCCCGCCCCGTGGCGGACGCATCTCTTCACCGAATGGCACACCCACGCGGCGGCGGCCAACTACCATCCCCAGCGCGCGGTGCGCGACGACCGGTACAAGCTGATCGAGAACCTCCTGCCGGGCGTGGTTAACCCCGACTACGCGGACACCATCCGCAAGCTGGAGGCCGACGCGGTCGAGCGCGGCGAGGATGGATTTCGCGGCGGGATCGCGCGGGCGGTCGAGACGGCCGTGCCCGCCGTCCGCGCGGGTTACGCGGTGATGGAGCGGCCTCCGCGCCACGAGCTTTACGACCTGCGGGAGGATCCGCACGAGTTCCGCAACCTGGCCGACTCGCCGGCACACGCCGCGATACTCGCCGACCTCAAGGGCCGCCTCGACGCGTGGCGGCGCGAGACCGGAGACCCGTTGCTCGACCCGGCGAACCTCCGCCGGCTGACCGCGGAGGTCACCGCGGTGCGCTCCAAGTCGGCCGGGCGCGAGCTGCGCTGGGGTTACCCGGAGTACTTCTTCGGCCGGGAGCCGGCCCCGGCGGAGGCGTCAACCACGGAGGAGCCCCGCGTCGGGCGGAAAAAACGCCAATGATGCATCCGTCCGGCCCGCTCCTCGGTCTTGCCCTCCTGCTGGCGCTCGCGTCGGCCGCCCCGGCGGCCTCGCCCCCCCGCCCGAATGTCCTGCTGATCGCGCTCGACGACCTCAACGACTGGGTGGGTTATCTCGGCGGCCACCCCGATGTGCGCACGCCGCACCTCGACGCGCTGGCGGCGCGGGGCCTCGCGTTTACCAACGCTCACGTGGCCGCGCCGGTCTGCAACCCGTCTCGCGTCACGTTGATGACCGGCCGACAGCCGAGTACCACTGGGATCTACGGTAACGATGTGCGCTGGCACGAAGCGCTGCCCGGGGTGAACTCGCTGCCCGCGCACTTCAAGGCCCACGGCTACCACGTGGCCGGCGGGGGGAAGGTCAACCACCACACGCCGGGCTTTAACCGGCGCACCGACTGGCACGATTACTTCGACCAGGTCTTCGACAGCCACTACCAGGCCCGGCTCGCGCGCGGGGAGGACGTGCGCGCCTTCACCTGGCCGGACGGGTTCCCGCTCAACGGCCTCCCCGAGGTCCGCGCCCTCGGCCGGCCGCCGCAGAACGCGAACGAGTTCGATTGGGGCCCGTGGGATGCCGCCGACGGGGAGATGGGGGACGGGCGCCTCGCCGCCTGGGTTGCGGACTTTCTCGCCCGTCCGCCGGCGCAGCCGTTCTTCCTCGCGGCCGGCATCTACCGCCCGCACCTGCCCTGGTACGCGCCGCGGAAGTACTTCGAGATGTACCCCCCGGACCGCATCACGCTTCCGCCGGTCAAGGAGGACGACCTCGACGACTTGCCGGCCGGCGGCCAGCGGATGGCCGCGGACCGCCGCGAGGACCTCGAGCTCATCCGCCGGACTGGCAAGTACCGCGAGGTGCTGCAGGCGTACCTTGCCAACATCTCCTACGGGGACGCGCTGGTCGGCCGGCTGCTCGTCGCGCTCGACGCGAGCCCCGCCGCCGCGAACACCATCGTGGTGCTCTGGTCCGACCACGGCTGGCACCTCGGCGAGAAGAACCACCTGCACAAGTTTACGCTCTGGGAGCGTTCCACCCGTGTCCCGTTCATCATCGTCGCCCCGGGGGTGACCCAGCCCGGTGCGCGCACTGCCCGGCCGGTGGGCACCGCGGACCTGTTCCCGACGCTGGCCGAGCTGTGCGGCCTGCCGCCCGCCGCCGGCCTCGACGGCCGCAGCCTGGTGCCGCTGTTGCGCGATCCGCGCCACCCGTGGGATCGGCCCGCGCTCACGACCCACGGGCAGGGCAACCACGCGGTGCGCAGCGAGCGCTGGCGTTACATCCGGTACGCCGATGGCGGCGAGGAGCTGTACGATCACGAGCGCGATCCGCACGAGTGGACCAACCTTGCCGGTAGCCCCGAACACGCCGCCATCCGCGCCGAGCACGCGCGCTGGCTGCCCCGCGCCGACGCGCCCCCGCTGGGCCGCAAGGGGCGGAAGAAGGCCGATTGAGATGCGCGCTTCCCGCCTTCCCCTGCTCGTCCTCAGTCTTGCCGCCGCCGCGTCATGCGCGGCCTCGACCCGGGGCCCGCTGAGGGTCCATCCGGAGAACCCCCGCTATTTCGCGGACGCCGCCGGCCAGCCCCTCCTACTCGCGGGTGCTCACACCTGGGCGAACCTGGTTGATATGGGCGCGGCCGACCCTCCCCCCGCGTTCGACTTCGCCGCCCACCTCGTCTGGCTCGCGGGGCACGGGCACAACTTCACCCGCGGTTGGACTTGGGAGCCGACCAAGTGGGACAACACCAAGATGAAGAACCCGGACTGGCGGAACGGGGCCCACACTGTCGCACCCCACCCGTGGCGGCGCACCGGTCCCGGCCTCGCGCTCGACGGGCGGCTCAAGTTCGACCTCAGCCAGCCTAATCCGGAGTACCTCGGGCGCATCCGCACCCGCCTCGCCCTCGCGCGGGCGGCCGGGATTTACGTTTCCGTGATGCTGTTCGAGGGCTACGGGGTGCAGTTCCAAGCTGACGCCTGGCCCAACCATCCCTTCAACCCCGCCAACAACGTCAACGGAGTCGACGGCGACCTGAATGGCGACGGCAAGGGGATCGAGGTGCACCAGCTCGCCGTACCGCGCGTGACCGCCGTGCAGGAGAGTTACCTGCGCTGGCTGGTCACCGGCCTGAACGACTTCGACAACCTCCTCTACGAGGTGTCCAACGAGACGCACCCGAGCTCGACGGACTTCCAGTACCACGTGATCCGGTTCGTGAAGCAGGTCGAGGCTGGCCTGCCGCTCCAGCATCCGGTCGGGATGACCTACCAGAACCGGCGCGGGAAAAACGAGACCTTGTACGCGGGTCCCGCCGACTGGGTCTCGCCCAATTCGGACGGCGGCTGGAAGGACGACCCGCCGGACCTCGGCGGCCGCAAGGTCGTGCTCAGCGACACCGACCACCTCTGGGGCGTGGGCGGCGATGCGGCGTGGGTGTGGAAGACCGTCACGCGCGGCGCTAACCCGATCTTTATGGACACCTACGATGGCAAGGTGCTCGGCCAGGTGCGCCCGCAGGATGACGGGCCGCGCCGCGCGATGGGCGCGGCGCTGGTGCTCACC
>JBEDEF010000037.1:0-3037 GCA_041175845.1 Verrucomicrobiota bacterium | reverse complement strand
CCGTTCCCCCGCCCCGCCCAGCCTGCGCCGCATGGACAAGCTCGAGGAGATTTTCCGGATGCAGGACGCCCTGAACCGCCGGATCGGCGTCAACCTGCCGCCCCCCACCGACGAGGAAAAGGCCCGCTGGGTCCTCAACTACACCCGCGCCCTCCAGCAGGAGACCGCCGAGCTCGTCGACAGCGTCCCATGGAAGTGGTGGGCCAAGTACCAGAAGTTCGACGAGCAGAACGCCCGGGTGGAGGTCGTCGACCTCTTCCACTTCCTCGTCTCCCTCGCCCAGACGCTCGGGATGTCCGCGGACGACGTTTACCAGGCCTACCTCAAGAAGAACCAGGTCAACCACGCGCGGCAGGAGTCCGGCTACGCGCGGAAGGACGAGGCCGATTCGCGGCACATTTGACCTTCGACGGGCCTTCGACGGGGCCTTCGACGGGCTCAGGCCCTCGCGAAGCTCGGCTCAGGACCCGCGACAGGATCGGGTCAGGACCCGCGACAGGCTCGGGTCAGGCCCTCGACAGGCTCGGGCTCGGGCTGAGGCCGGAGCGGGTGACGACGAAGGCGGCGGTCACGTCGACCGCGGTCTGCCCGTTTTCCACGATCGAGGCGCGGAGCTTGAGCTTGGCCTTACCGTAACGCGACAGGGCTTCCTTGAACTCCGCGATCGCCGCTTGCGCGGGCCGCTCGCAGATCGCCCGCAGGTCGCCGAGGACCGGTTTCCGGTAGGCCGCGCGACTCTCCTTCACCACGATGCTCCACTCCGGCCGCGCTGCGCTCCGCTCCTTGCGCATCAGTTCCCAGACGACGCCGTAGCCCGCGAGCGTCGCCAAGGATACCAAGCTGCCGCCGAACGCCGTGTTCAACGAGTTGCGGTTTTGCTCCTTCGGCGCCGTTAACACCAGCGCGCGGTCATCGCTCAGCTCCACGCCGACCCCCATCGCCTTGGCGAGGGGGATCATCTCGTGCAGGAAAAGCTCCAGCGCGGGCACTTTGACCGCTTTCATTCGCGGCCGACGTTGGAGGGTTTGGCGGGGCCCGTCAAAGCCTCATCCGCCCGGCCGCCGCGGCGCCGGAAAGCGGGCTTTCCGCCCCCAGCCTGAAATCCCCGCCTATCGGTTGACGCCCAGCCGCCGCCGACCTTCTTCCGCGACGATGATCGCCCCCGGCCAAAAATTGGATCCCGCCCTCCCGCTCTCGGTCGTCCGCGCTGGCGCCGAGGAAAAGACCACCCTCGGGCAGCTTCTGCGCCGCCGGACCATCCTGTCGGTGTACATGAAGAACAATACCTCCAGCTGCGACCGGCAGGTGGACAGTCTGGCCGCCGCGGCCCCGGCCTTTGGCCGGGCCGGGTACGACGTCGTGGCGGTCAGCCGCGATTCCTGCGGTTCCCACCTCAAGTACGCCGCCAAAAAGCAGCTGCCGTACACGCTCGTCAGTGATCCCGACGATGCCCTCGCGCGCGCCACCGACTCGCTGGTCGAAAAATCGATGTATGGTCGCACCTACACCGGTCCCGCCCGGGCGGCTTACGTGTTGGAGCGCGACGGCACCGTCCTCGCGGTCGTGCCGAAGGTCGACACGAAGGACCACGCGGCACAGCTGCGTGCGGTCCTGAAGACGCTCTGAATCCGGCGAGGCGGTCGCCGGGCTTGCCACTTCCGGTCGCGGGCCCTAGCCGATCCGTGTGGCCAAGCCGAAGCGTGAATCCTCTCCCGTCCCGCCCGCCGCACCGCCGGCCGGGGGGCTCGGCTACCTGACTGCTGCCCTTGAGGCGCCCGTGAGCCCGGCGGAGGCGGCCCTGCGGCCGCTGTCGTTCGCGGATTTTGTGGGCCAGCCCCGCACCGTCGAGCGCCTGCAGGTGATGGTGGGGGCGGCGAAGCGCCGGGGTGAGGCGCTCAATCACGTGTTGTTGTCCGGCCCGCCCGGCCTTGGGAAGACCACCCTCGCGTTCATTCTGGGCCAGGAACTGGGCCGCAACGTCCGGGTGACCTCGGGTCCGGTGATCGAGAAGGCCGGCGATCTGGCGGGACTCCTCACGAACCTCGAGGAGGGCGACCTGCTGTTCATCGATGAGATCCACCGGATCCCGAAGACCGTCGAGGAGTACCTCTATTCGGCGATGGAGGACTTCCGCCTCGACATCATGATCGATCAGGGGCCCAACGCGCGGAGCGTGCGGCTGTCGCTGCCGCGGTTCACCCTAGTGGGGGCGACGACGCGCAGCGGGCTGCTGACCGCGCCGTTGCGTTCGCGGTTCACCCTGCAGACGCGGCTCGATTACTACGATCACGCGACCCTGGACTCGATCATCCGGCGTTCCTGCGGGTTGTTGTCGATCCCGGTGGAGCCGGGCGGCGCGGGCGAAATCGCGCGCCGGTGCCGGGGCACGCCGCGGATCGCGAACAACCTGATCCATTTCGTGCGCGATTACGCCCAAGAGCGGGCCGATGGCCGGGTAACGCGCGAGGTGGCGGCGGGGGCCTTGGAGCTCCTTGAGATCGACGCGGCCGGGTTGGATGAGATGGACAAGCGGATGTTGCGGGTGATGGCCGAGAACTACCGGGGTGGCCCGGTGGGAATCACGACGATCGCGGTGGCGGTGGGCGAAGAGGCAGAAACACTGGAAGAGGTGCACGAACCGTTCCTGATCCAGGAGGGGTACTTGCAGCGCACCCCACAGGGCCGGGTGTTGACGCCGCGGGGTTACCAGGCGGTCGGCCTGCGGCCGCCGAACGGCGAACAGTCCACTCTGCTGCGGGATTGAGCCGCGGCGTGGACCGGGGAAGGATTCTCCGGCTACAACGAACCGAGGTCGGCGTGATGGGTCTGGTGTAGCCGGCGCGCGCCGCCCCGGTGGAAGCCGACGAAAGCCAATCCCTCGGCTTCCCTTTCGGCCGCGCCTTTGATGGCTGCGATTAGGTGGTTCCTGTTCCGTCGACCGGGGAACGATTCCCCGGCTACACCAATCCGCTCCGGCCTCGGTAATTGCTCCCGCTTGCCCCGAACGCTCCCGTCAGAACTTCAGGTGCTTCACCGT
>JBEDEF010000036.1:0-3115 GCA_041175845.1 Verrucomicrobiota bacterium | reverse complement strand
GTTCGACCAGCAGCACCTTGCGTCCCCCCGCGCTTGCCCCGAGGGCCGCCATCACCCCGGCCATGCCGCCGCCCACGACTAGCACGTCGATGTCGGGAAGGAGGCCAGCAGCGGGGAGGTTCATGGGGAACGCCACCAGCTTGCCGGGAAACGCCCGGCCTGCCGACGGGAAAGACGTGCTTAGACGGGGAAAAATGTAGCAGCACCGCCCCGTCGCCCGCCGGTCCCTGGCCGGGACCGGCGGCACGGGCGCCTCACAGGCCCCGACAGACGGCGTCGACCGCCTCCTCGAAAACGGCCACCGACTCGCGCAGGCAGTCCTCGTCGATGCTGAGCGGCGGCGAGATCTTCACGCATTCGCCGCCCACGCCCACCGGCGCGAACATCAGCAGCCCGCGGTGCATGCAGGCCACGTTGATCCGCGTCGCCAAGTCCGGGTCCGGCGTACGCGTACCCGGCTTCACGACCTGGATGCCCGACACGAGACCCAGCCCGGTGCAGCAGCCCAGCACGGAGGGATACTTCCGCTGGATGCGGTACAACTCCGGGTTGAACCACGCGCCGAGGCGGGCCGCCCGCTCCACCAGCTTTTCGTCCTCGATCACCTGCAGGTTGGCGATCGCCGCCGTCACCGCGAGGGGCGAGGCCGAGTGAGTCGAGGTCATCGAACCCGGCGCATAAAGATCCATGATGTCCCGGCGCCCGATCACGGCCGCCAGAGGCAGCGAGGAGGAAATCCCCTTGCCGCAGGCGATCAGGTCCGGGGTCACGCCGTAATGCTCAAAGCAGAACATCTTCCCGGTCCGGCCGAAGCCCGCCTGGACCTCGTCCATTATCAGCACGATGTCGTGCTGCCGGCACCAAGACTCGAGCTTACGTGCGTACTCGACGGGCAGGAAGTCCGGCCCGACGCCCTGGTAGCTCTCGGTCATCACGCCGGCGATCCGGTCCGGGGTCACACCACGCTGGGCGAGACTGGAGAGGAACAGGTCGAACGAGGTGTCAGGATTCTTGTAGCCGTCTGGGAAAGGCACCTGGACGAACTGGGGGCAACAGGAGCCGAGCCAGCGCTTGCCCTTGGCCATTCCACCCGCCAGCTGGGCGCCCATGGTCCGTCCATGGAAGGCGTTCTGGAAGGTGACCATGATCGACTTAGCGGGACCGTGCTTCTCCAGCGCGTAGGTTTTGGCCAGCTTGATGCAGTTCTCGGTCGCCTCGCTGCCCGTGGAGAGCAGGAACACGGTCGCGTCCTCCAACTGCGGCGTCAGGCGGCTCAGCATCCCGGTCAGCCGTGCCCGCCCCTCGTGCGGGAAGACGTACGTCGCCAGCAGCGGCCGCTCGACGGCCTCCTTGAGCGCGGCGACGATGCGCGGGTGGCCGTGGCCGGCGTTGGTCACAAGCACGCCCGAGGACCAGTCGATCCAGCGGTTGCCCCAGCGGTCGGCGATGGTCGCGCCCTCCGCGTGGTGCCAGACGACGGGCGGCTGGCCGGACATCGACCGCGGCTCGCTCCGGCGCAGCTCCTCGAAGAGCGGCAGGGACTCCGGTACCGGCAGCGCGGTCTGGATGGTCCGCCAGCGAGTCTGGACCGGCGGGACGGAGACGGGGGTGAGGTTGTATTCGGCCATGGGAATTAGTGACGGAGGCGCACGTAGGGCTGCTCGCCGTAATGGATATCGCACCAGTCGCCGTCCGCCAGGATGGAAAGGCGCGCCGCCTCCACCACCAGCTCATTATCGGCGGAATTCGCGGGCGTCGCCAGCAGCCCGGCTTGGTCAATCTCGCGGATGAGGCCGCGGCGGCGCTCCACGGCGGCGCCGGCTTCCATCCCCGCGGTCTCCCCTTCCAGCCGCCGCATCGCGTCGAGGTGGGCGGCCACGGACTCGAACCCATACCCCGCCGGACGATACCCCGGCCCCGTCCACGGAACCAACCGGTAGAAGTCCGGGCTGCAGTAATTGTAGCGCGAGCCACCGCAGCCGATGTTGTCCAGGTACGAGTGGCGGACGCCCCGGTCCTGGTCGTTGTGCTGGATCATCCCGCCCCGGTCCTTGCCCTCGCAGTACATCAGCAGGCCTTGGTCATTGCTGCCCGCCGCGTCATCGGGATACCCGAGGCCGTCGATCACGGACAGGATCGCCCCGTTCTCGTAGCGGACGCGTCCGTTGGCCCACATGTACCCCTCGTTCCCGTTGGGGAACTTGCCCTTCACGCCGCTCACCGAGACGCCCACCGGACGCAGGCCGGTGATGAACTGCACGAGGTCGAAGTAGTGGCAGCCCACATACACAAACGGATCGGTCTGGTCGGTGGTGAACCAGTTCTGGAAATTGGAGCGGCGGTAGTAGTAGGGCTCGATCATCCGCGCCTCGCCGATGCGGAATTCCCCGAAATGCCCGAGCCCGTATTGCCGCCGGGCCATCAGCGCGCGGGTATCGAGGCGCTTGTGGTATTCGACGCCTACGAACAGCCCGCGCTCCCGGGCGAAGCGCTCGATCGCGACCGCCTGCTGATGCTGCAGGACCAGGGGCTTCACGCAGAGGACGTGCTGGTCGCGCCGCAGCGCCTCCATCACCATCTCAAAATGCAGCTGGTCCGGCGTCGCGATGATCACCGCCTGCCGCGGGCGCGCGTCGGCGAGCAGCTTCCGGTAGAGGTCCGGCTGGCGCTCCGACTCCGGCGCCATCGGGTCGGGGTACGCCTCGAAATCCTGCCCCGGAAAGGCCGCCTTCAGGTCCGCACCCTCCTTGAGGGCGCGGATGCGCGCCGAGCTCTGCGCACAAACCCGGATCCGGGAGACCGCACCCAGGCGCTGGAGATGGTAGACCGAGGGGAGGATCAGGTCGTAGGTGATCATCCCCCCGCCGATGATGAGGACGTCGAGGGCGGGTTTGGGCGGCATGACGAGGAGGGAGAACGGGGTGGAGGAACGCAGGAGGCGAGCGGGAAGCGATTTCAGGCGGATTCCCGCACGATGAGCTCGCCCGGGAGCAGGACCTGGGGGGCGTTCCCCCGGGGGAGACGGTCGGCCCCGGCCACCCACGCGAAGGCGGTCCGGGCCAGCTCGCCCACCGGTTGCCGAATCGTGGTTAGGGCTGGCGTCAGGGCGTCCGCC